>DATHOI010000643.1:0-3852 GCA_035485095.1 Polyangiaceae bacterium
GGACCGAGTTTGCCTTCATCCACGCAGCCGATCTGCTCGGGCTCGGATGACACCCAAAGGCTGCAACCCGCAAGAGCCAAGACGCCGCCTACGATACTCACGCGCAGCGCCTTGGGCATATCAATACCGCAACTCGACCCACGCGGCCGCGATGCGCTGGGCGCGTGGACTAGCGAACGCTTGCTTGCCCGCTTCGGTGTCGGTGAAGCGCCCGAAGTAGAGCGTCGCTGCCGTAGCGCCGGCGAGCAGACTCGTCGAAAACGCGAGGTCCGCCAGAATTGCGGAGGTGTGTGCGTGCTCCGCGCGCTCTTTCAGCGTCGCGAAGCTCGTACCGGGACCGGTCGATTCACCGCGCGGATCGAGAGTCAGCGCACGCACGTCGAACACCGTGCCGACGAGCAGCGAAGCCACAGCGAGGCCACCCGTGCCGATCACCCAAGCGTCGAGCTTGCCGCGTATCGGCCGAGCTTGGCACGGCACGGGCGCGGCTTGTGTTGGTGGCCCCACAGCGACGAGCTCTGCGCGCGCTCCCTTTAGTCTTTCGATCGTCTGCGCCGCGCGCTCGAGCTCCGCGGGGTCTTTCTCCATGCCTTGGAATCGCTCCAGCGAGGCGATCGCACCGTCGAAATCACCCAGCTTCTCTTGAACCAACGCCAGGTTGTAAACCAGGTCTTTGCCTGCCGGGTCGGAGGCCAGCGCCGCGTCGAGCTCCTCGACCGCTTGGTGATATTTGCCAGCGCGATACAGCGCAAGCGCGTGCTCGAAGTGTTCGTGCGCCGCGCTTCGTTCCGGCGCCTCGCTGTCGGTCACCGTGCGGTCACCGGTGGGCGTTCCGGACGCAGAACCCTCGGCCCGGGCCTGAGCCGATAGCGACGCCACTATCATCAGCGCAGCAGGAAAAACGCCGAATCGCATACGCAGCCCAGCATAGCTCAAGTCTGGCACCGATCGGCGGAGTATACTCGTGCCATGCCCAGCTCGGCCCCTGGCCAGCACGCGCCGTGGACCCCTCGCGAGTACACGAAGACCAACGGCACATCGGTGTTCGCTCTGCTCGCTAGCCTGTCGAGCTTCGTGTGCTTCATTGGCATCGGTGGCGCATTGGGCATCGTGCTCGGCTTGATTGCGCGAAGCGAGATCGCGCGCTCAGAGGGCCGTGAAGCCGGCCGCGGCTTGGCAAACAGCGCCATAGCGGTGGGGGTCATCAATCTGGCGTTGTCGATCGTCGGCCTCGGCGTGGGCATCGCATACCTGGCTCGACCAAGCACCGCCTCGGTGCCGACGGCGGTGGTCGGCGTGCCGTCTTGGCCTCTACCCAGCACTGCTCCGCACTTCGCCAAGCGCCCGTCGCGCCACCCAGAGCCGCGCTTCTCGCGTTCTTCAGTCACCGAGGTCACCACGCTCGGAACCATCACGGTGGCGGACATCGGAGGCGATTTCGACGTCGAGCTGACCAAACAGCGCACTTTCGCCGAATCAGCCGGGGAGATCCCCGTGCTGTGGGTGGTGGTCGGAGATTGCAAGCCGTGCGACGGCGTCGCTGCCGCGCTGACCGACCCTCTCTCGCAGAAAGCGCTCGCCAAAACTCGCTTCGTGCGCGTGGATCGCGACGACTTTCAGGTCGAGCTCGATCGGCTGGGCATCCCCACTGAAAAAATCCCGGGATTCGCGCTTTTGGACGGTCGAGATCACGTGAGCGACTTTATCCATGGCGGAGAATGGGACGCCGACATAGCAGCCAACATCGCGCCAGTATTGGGCAAATTCGTGCACGGCAGCTATCGCCAGCGGCGCCATCCATGGCAAGGCAGCGTGCGCGAGGACGAAACCCCGATCTAAGACGCTCGGACGCAGCAGCACTTCGCGGTTCGTGGAATTTTGGTACTATCCGCGGCCCTGAATGACGAGCGCTCAACATCTGGTCACGCCCCTGCCCGTCGGTGCATCCGTTGTCCCCGGCACCCTTCGCGCAAGGCTCGAGGAGCTCCGTGCTCGTGGCACACAGCTCAACCTCAAACAAGCAGTCGGCATCATCGTACCGCTGTGCGTGCAAGCCGCCGAGCTGCACCGCGCCGGCCACCGCCTCTATCTGCACGCCTCGAGCCTGGTGGAGGACGACTACGGCTTTTATCAAATCGTTCCCGAGCTCGCTCAGAAGCCACCGCTCCTGCCCCGCGACAAGGCCTGTCTCGCACCCGAGGACCGGGGTGGCGTTCCCGGTAACGCGCGCGCCAGTGTGTTCGCGCTCGGAGCCATCCTCTATGAGCTGCTGACGGGCTTGAGCGTCGGCCCGGGCATGCGTCGCCCAAGCGAGGTCGTTTCTGGTTTGGTGCCTGATTTCGAGGCAATGCTGGCCAAAGCATTGGTGTCCGACCCGGCACACCGCCCTGACGATTTGAATGCGCTAGCTCAGGCGCTTCATCAATTTGCTCCCCCTGGTAGCGTTGCTCCACCCCCGCCGGCAGACACCTCGCATCTGGACCACGACTCCAACTTCGATGTGGATGTGTCGATGTCCATGTTGCCCCCGGTGCCGAAGGGCACGGCGAGTCCGTACGACATGCCGGTCGTGCAGCAAACGCGTCGCGTCGCGGGCGACGCCACGAGCGAGCTCGCTACCTTGAAGGCGCGACTCGAGAGCGACCCTCGACCGCGCTACGTGGTCGTAAAGGACGGCATGGACCACGGGCCGTTCAGCGCAGTCGAACTGCTGCAGCAGATCGCGACCCACACATTCCTCGACGTGGACGTCGTGCGCGACTCGCTCAGCAAAGACGAACGCGCCATCAAAGACTGGGACGAGTTTGCGCCCTTCGCCGAAAATGCTCGCCTGTCCCGCGACATCAAAGCCGAGAAGGCCGCGATTGAGCGGGTGGTCGTGCAAGAGTCGCGGAGCACTCGCGGCAAAGCGCTGATCGGCGTCCTAGGTGTGGGGGCCCTATTGATCGTCGCTGGGCTGTGGTTTTTGAAGGTGCGGGCGAACCGCAGCGATGACGTGGCCGTTCAGGTCGACACGCAATCAAACATCGAGACCGACGCGGGGCTCAACTCGGGCAAGTCGAAGAAAGGTGGCGGGCGAGTCGTCGGTCACAGCGGCGGTTTTCCGATCTTGGGCGGCGGGCAAAGCTGTGAAGCGGCGCAGGCCTCGTACGTCGAAGAGATGAACGTCGGCGGGCCGCGCGGACAAGCCGACATCACCGGCGGGCAATACGCCGCGATTCCGAATCGAGGCAGCTACTTCGCGCACTGCGGTGTGTCAGACTCCGCCAAAATCAGCATCTGCGCCGCAGTTCAAAACGGGCGCGCAGTGGGCGTAACGGTGGTGCTCAATCCGCGCAATCGTGGCGCGGAAGGCTGCATCGCAGCAGGCGTGCGCGGCCTGAGCTTCCCGAGCAACCCCAAGCTCGACGTGACGCACACGAATTTCTGAGCGTGGAAAGTCTCTATCTCAAGGGGGAACCGCAACGATGTCGCAACGAGGGAATGCGGGCGCCACCAGTCGGCGAATTCTGGCGGGAATCGCGCTGGTCGCGCTGGCCACGGGCTGCACCGTCCCAATCGCGGTCGGGCTGGATGAGAGCGACGCCAATCGCGCCATCGTCGCCCTAGAAAAGAACGGCGTCGCGGCCGATAAAGAGCGCGACCCAGACAGCGAAGGGCATTGGCGGGTGAGCGTCGCGCGCGACGATGCGTCGAGCGCTGCGGTGGTTTTGAGCTCCGAGAGCTTGCCGCCACCAGCGAGTCCGGGAGTGTTGGACACGCTCGGACAAGGCTCGATCGTTCCCAGCCGAAGCTCGGAACAAGCCAAATTCGTCACGGGCGTGGCAGGTGATCTCGAGCGCTCTTTGCGTA
>DATHOI010000644.1:0-9202 GCA_035485095.1 Polyangiaceae bacterium
ACGCACCGAGCGGGGCCTCGACCTCCTTTTGGATCTCCGGCCAGTACGTGAACACTTACGGCAACTACGCGGGCTACACCGGTTGCCATGGCGGTGAAGGCATGCTCGTTCAAGTGGGCGACCCGCTCTCGATCCACCTCACGCTCGCCGGCACTGTGTGGACGACGGACATCGAGGACTTGGGCACGGGCGGTGACGTGACCTTCACTTGGGATCTGCTGGGTCAATCGCAGAATTATGCGCAATTCTGGCTGGATCCAGCGTCGACCGAGCCCGTCGCGGACTCCATCTTCAACGCCACGACGATCACGTTTGCGGAGCCCGAGCCAGACGCGTGTCTGCCGGACCTGCGGGGCCACACGGATTTTTTCAGCAATCCTCGCGTTTCCAGCGACGGCACGCAGTGCTCGATCGAGCGCATCGTGCTTCGGGCGCAGGGTGTTCCCGCGACCTCGCAGAATTGACTCATCACTGAAAACACGGGAAGTGAACCGGATCGAGCGCGTGATTCCTCTTTTAGTTTCGATGCTGAAGCCAACGTTGCGCCTGCGCCTCGAGCTCGCCTGCTTACTGCCCGGTCTCATCGGCTGCGCGTTAGTCGTCGTTGCGTGCGGGAGCTCCGCTGACACAGCGGGAGCCGCGGGCTTTGGCAGCGGTGCTGCCGGTGAGGGCGGTGCGCAGGGCGGCACGACGTCGCAAGGTGCGAGCGGCGCGCTGGGCGGTGGCTCCGGCGCTGGCTCTGCTGGCACCGCTTCTGCAAATGGCGGTGCGGGCACGAGTCTCGGCGGCCTCGGCGGCAGCGGTTCTGGTGGTTTCAGCGCCGGCTCTGCAGGAAAAGGAGCCGCGGGAGAGAGCTCGGGAGGCTCCGCGGGCAAGGCCGGCGCCGCGGGAGCGAGCTCGGGCGGTAGCACAGGCGGCAGTGCGGGCAGCAGCGGCGCTGGCGGGTCGGGGACGAACAGCGACTACCTCGAGACTCGCACCAATGACTACGGCTTCGTCGAGATCGCCGCCTCGAGCAAGAACCAGATCGTGTCGCTGACCACGACGCTTGCTGTGCCCATCAAGCCGACCGAGAACTCGGGCACGCTGTTCTTGTGGCCGGGCCTGCAACCCGGTGGCGCCAACTACGATCCGATCGACAACGGCGTGCTGCAACCCGTGCTCACCTGGGGCCCCACCTGCGCGCCAAATGCTCCGAAAAATGGCTACGCTTCGTGGTGGATCTCCGCGCAGTACGTGAACACCTTTGGCAGCGACGCCGGCTACACTGGTTGCTTGGGTGGCAACGGCATGAACGTACAAGTGGGCGACGAGCTCGCGATGGTGATGACGTTGAACGGCACGGTCTGGCATCAAGCGATCACCGACAGCGTGAGCCAAGAGAGCGTCTCTTACGACATCGATATGCTCGGACAAGCCCAGAATTACGCTGAGTTCGTGATCGAGATGTACACCGAGAACCCCGCGGCCGACGTCGTATTCACGGCCACGACGGTGACCTTCGCGGACTCGGAAGCCGCCGCGTGTCAGCCCACGGTGCGTGGCATCGATGATTTTTTCACGAATCCGAAGGCGTCTCCAGACGGCAAGCAGTGCACGATCGACCGCATCGTGCTGCGCGCGCAAGGCGTGCCGGCGACGACACCGAACTGAGCTGCGGCGGCTACGGCGACTCCATGTAGTACTCGAACCAATCGACGTGCATGACCACGTCATTTGCTGGGAAATCGGCGGCCGCGCTGGCTGGAAACCAGTGCGTTGCGGGGTGCCATAGGTTGTACAGGAACGAGACGGGCTGCTGCGGGATGTGCGTCGCGTCGCTGAGCGTCCAAAGAGTTTGCTCTGTGCCGTTCAGCATCATGAAGAAGCGCAGCGAGCTCGAATGCCATTCGAAACCGACCTCATAGAATGCGTCAGCGGCAAACAGCCCAGGGTAAAGGAATGCCGGGTCGGTGCTGGTGAGGGTAAAGCCGCTCTGCTCGGCGGACGGCGTGTCGTACGAATTGCCGGTAGAAAAGTCGATCACGTGGCTGAGCTGACGAAACTGCGTGTCGCTGTCATAGTCGGTGAACACCGTCAGATACAGATTTTGCGGCGTCCCGCACAGCACCTGGAAATCGATTTCGAGATCGTCGGTGATGCCATTTTGATTCGTGTCGCTGCCGTCGCGAAAATAGCCAAGTGCGGCGTTCACCGTCTCTTCAGTCGACTTGCAGTTGCCGAACTGGACGCGCGTTCGATAGGTGCCAAAGCCGAACCGCTGCGGGCTCTCGATCTGCGTGAGGCTGCCGTTTGGTCCGACCGCGTCGGTCGCTGCGTATTCCGGGTGTCCGGGAAAGCGCAGCTCGGCCGTGCTCGGGTCGACTGCGCCTGCCACCTGGACACCGAACGCGGTGCTCGAGCCAGGTAGATCATTCTCCGAACCCCAATCGTCGACCGTATCGAAATCCGTACGATAGGTCGGCGTTGTCGGCCCCGCGTCGAGCGACCCCGAATCCGGCGCGGACGCGAGCGGCTCGCTGCCGATGACGCCGTTTTGCTGTGTACAGGCCGAGAGCGACAGAGCAAGCGCGACGAGGCAACGGCGCGGCGCGCCGCGGCTCCGCCCCTCAGTGATTCTGGAAGCTCTGGACGTCCGCCGCATACGGGCTCTTCGGGTGGGCGCGCAGGAAGGCATCGGCCTTTCGCGCGGCGGCATCGCGCGAGCCGGACTTGGCTAGCGCCTCGATGCTCAGCGCCTCTCGCTCTTGGCTCAATGCGCCGTGAGGGAAGCGCTGCCGGGCCTGCTCGAGCAGGCGCAACGCGCCGCTCGCATCGCCGGCTCGCAACGTGCGTCGAATCTCGAGCACGGCTACGCTCTCTTCGCGCAGCGCGCTCTTGTTCTCGATCGGGCTTGCGTCGCGACTCGTGTTCGACGCGGCCCCGCTAGCGCTCGGCGCTTCGAGCACGGCGGCATTCGGCGTGTCGCTCGCCGCTGTCGCCGGCTGAGCCGGCACGGGCGCGCTGAGCGGCGCCGCTTCACCCAGCGTCGCGGACGAGCTGGCGCTCACTTGCGCTAAGGGGGCCTGCGGCTGGCGCCAACGATAAATCCCCGCGGAAACGCCGCCCAAGCTCAGTACGACGAGCAGCCCCTTCAACCATGGGCTCAGACTCAGTCCAACCTTTGCCGCGGCCCCACCCGGCGCGACGCTCACGGTCGCAGTGGGCAGCGCGTGCAGCGCAACGCTCGCCCAGATGGCTCGTTTTTCGGCTGCGGACAAGCCGACCTCTCGTGCGGCGAGCAAGAGCTCGCGCTCGAGATCGGTCGCGTCTGCGCCTTCATCCGTCAAATGTTTGGGATCGCTCATGGCGTGCCTCCCGCTCGCTCGGCAAAAAAACGTTCGCGCGCTTCATCACGGGTCAGCGCTTGCCGAAGCGCCTTTCGCGCCAACTGCAGTCGCGAGTACACCGTGCCGAGCGGAATCGACAGCGCCTCGCTGATTTCTTCCCCAGTCAATTTTTCGATCTCGAATAGGATGAAGACGTTCCTCTGCTCGACGTCGAAGCCGCTCAGAATGCTTTCGAGCAGGGCTAGCCGCTCGTTGTGCTCGGCCGCGCGCGCGACGTCCGCGCGCAAATCGAGCTCCTCTTCGACGCTCGCCTCGGCGTCGAGCGCGCGGTCACGCAGCGCCAAGCGTCGCCGTTCGCGGGCTACGCTACGACAAATAGTAAATAGCCAAGTCGTCATCGAGCTGCGTCCCTCGAACTGGCCGAGCTTCGCGTGCACCACCAAAAAAACGTCCTGCACGGCGTCGCTCGCCTCTGCCTCGCTCACGCCCAAACGTCGCAAGGTGCGCCACGCGAAGTCCGCGTGGCGCTGGTAGATCTCGGGCAGTGTCATGTCTCTCGCTCAAGTTAGAGCGCCGCGCCGCCGAATTTTACTGATAAATCGAGCGGATTTTGGCAGCCGCACGAGCGATACGCGGTCTCAAAAGATTCGGAAACCGACGCGCAGCGCCACGGAACCCGCGAACCGGCTCGATTCCCATGCAGTTCCGACGTTTTGGACGGAAAAGGACGACTGATGGGTGGGCCACCAGAGCCCGCCCGTCGCGCCCCAAAACACTCGCCCCCACACTGGCCCCTCCGCGACGAGGCCTGCGGCGACGGCCGTCCAAGTGAGGTTTCGCGTTGCCAGATCCTGATAGCCGATGCCCACACCTTGCAGACGACCGATGCCGAAAGTCGCGCACGGGCCGACCGAAAAGCGTTCGCCCCAGACGTAACAAGCGCGTGTACTCGCAAAAAACAAAGTGGTCCGCACGCTCCCTGAGCCGTAGCTGGTCGTTCCAGGTAGCGCGGCGCTGAACCCCGCATCGAAAATCAAGCCATGCTGCAAGCGCACGCCAACCTGCTCGGAGAGCACGGGCGAGGGCTGTCCCACCAAACCGGCGGCGGCGCCGCCCTCCAATGAGCCGCGCAGCTCGAACGGCGCATCTTCGCGATGCGCGCCGGAGCGATTGGCGTCGTCCGCCGCTTCCGCGGGAGGCTTGGCTGACGCGGGGCGCGGACGTTGCGTCTGAGCGCTCGCGTTCGTCGGCGCCGCACTTTCCGGCTCGGAGACGCTGCGTTCTAGCTCTTTGTCGAGCAGAAGCGCGATCGTCACGCTGACGGCCTCGGCAAGAGCCGCGCAGCTCGAGCCGCGATCGTGAAGTGAGCGCTCGCCTGGCTTTGCACCGATGGACTGGACTTGGGCGAAGTACTCGTCGCGGTTGAACTCGAAGTGCACTCGGACCTGGAGCTCCTCGGATGCCGAGCGCTGAGCCAACGAGCGCTGAAGGATGCGTTCGACTCGCTGTGTCAGCGCGACGGCGTCGGGGCAGTCGCTCGCGCGCTCGCTGCGCTCGACGGCAAGCGAGGCACCGAGTGGAGCCGCGGCCACCTGCCTCGGCGCGAGGAGCAGGAGCGGCGCGAGCCACCAGTACCGGCTGAGCTTTCTCATGCAGAGCTCGCGCGCGCGGCTCGGCTCTCGGCGCGTAGCCGAACGTCACGCGTCTTCTTGATCTTGGCGAGGCCGCGCAGCGCGAAGCCGAGCACGAGCACGAGCCCGTACAGTATCGGTTGGGTGTGGTCGGCTTTGACTCGAAGATAGAAGTGCAGCACGCCGAGCGCGCCCGTCAGATACGCCAAGCGATGCAAGCTCTGCCAGCGCGCAAAGCCGAGACGTGCGACGGCGCGTTTGGTGGAGGTGACCGCGAGCGGCATCAAAAGCAGCAGCGCCAGGAATCCGACGGCGATGAACGGGCGTTTCACGATGTCCTTCAGCACGCTACGAATTGCCAGGTTTTGGTCGAGTCCCCAATACACGAAGAAATGCAGAAGCGCCGAGAAGAATGCGCACAGCCCGAGGCTGCGGCGCACGCGCAGCGGCCAGGTCCAACCGAAGGCGATCTTCAGTGGTGTGCATGACAGCGACGCAATCAGGAAAATCAGCGCCAAGAGCCCGACTTGATTGAGCGCCGTTGCGACCGGGTTCGCGCCCAAGCGGTGCTGTTGAATGCGCCATGCTAGCGACGCGAAGGGCACCAACGCGCCAGTCACCACCGCGGGCACGAGCCAGTTCAGCCGCGCCTTGGCCACTCAAAAATACCGGGTGAGGTCCATGCCTCGATAGAGATCAGCGACGTACTCGCCATAGCCGTTGAAGGGCAGCGTCTTTCGGCGCGACAGATCGCCGATGCGGCGCTCGGTAGCCTGACTCCATCGGGGATGGTCGACTTCAGGATTCACATTCGCGTAGAAACCATATTCCGAAGGAGCCGCGTGGCTCCACGTGGTCTCGGGCTCGGTCTCTTGAAAGCGAATCTCCACCAAGGATTTGCCGCCTTTGAAGCCGTATTTCCAGGGCACCACGAGTCGCAACGGCGCGCCGTTCTGGCCGGGCAACGGCGCGCCGTACAAGCCCAGCGCCAGAAATGACAGCGGATTCATGGCTTCGTCGATGCGCAACCCTTCGACGTACGGCCATTTCAAAACGCGGCTCTCTTGGCCCGGGAGCTGTTCGGGATCGAAGAGCGTCGTAAAACGCAAATACCTTGCGCGCGAGGTCGGCTCCAAGCGCTTCACCAAATCCGCGAGCGGGAAGCCGAGCCACGGGATCACCATCGACCAGGCTTCGACGCAGCGCATGCGATAGACGCGCTCTTCCAGGCCAAACCAATCGATCAGCGTGTCGATGTCGAGTGTGCGTTCTCGAGCGACCTCGCCTTTGATCTGTACTGTCCACGGGCGTGGCTTGATCCGAAACCCGAGCGCCGCGGGCGCCGACTTCGACAGACCGAGCTCGTAGTAGTTGTTGTACGTGGTGATGTCTTCGTACGAGCTTTGAGGCTCACTCGTGCCGAAGCGGCCGCGGCGTGTCACTTCCCATTTGGGTGCGCCCGGCGCTGTTTTCGGCATCGGCGGCGGGTGACTTGGCGGGTCCGCGCCACCCCAGTCCGACAGCGTCACGAGGCCCGTGCCGAACGCCGCGCTGGTCCCGACGAATAGCGCTCCCGCCTTGATGAATTCACGGCGCCGCGCGTACAGCTCTGGCGCCGTGATTTCAGAGCTGGGCGGCGGACGCGGGGAATTCCGCATACTGCCCGGCAGTCTACCAGCAAAATGTCAGTGCGGAGCCCGGCGCAGCAGGGCGCGACCGAGGCCCGAAGCGAGTGCGCTCAGACTTCCGCTTTAGACGTCCTGGGCAGCGCTTCGCGCGTGGCTTCTGGAATATTCGAGGCGTCGGTACCGCCGGCAAACTCCTGGCCTGCAGTGGACGGCACGAAGGGGCCTCCGGCCTCTTCTGAAACCACGCGCTCATGGCGAGCCGTCTCCGCGTCTTCGCCCGAGGTGGCGGCTTCGACGAACGTTTCACCGAGCTCCTCTGCGAGCTCTTCACGGGTGCGGTTGCCGTCGAGGAAGGCCTTGTCATTGCCGTCGTCAGTGCGATTTTCGGCCGCGGCCTCCAAGAGCTTGCGCTGATATTCGGGGTCCAAATGGCCGGTAGCGTCGCGCCGTATGACGGGTTTCTTGGGGCTAGTCATGGGTCTCGTCCTCCACTCGAACTCGCAGCGTACTCCCAATGATCTTAAGGGCAAGCGACGCGCAGTCAATCCCCCGAGACTGTGGCGTTCCTGTGCGCTGCGCTCGATTCAGGCAAACTCAGGGCAGGCAAACTCAGGGCAGCATGACCACCAGCGCGGAAAGCAGCGCCGCGCTCAGCAGTGATTGCACGTACACCTTCTTTGCCTGTGCGCGCAGCTGCTGCATTTCCGATTCGTCACTGACCGGCTCGTCGCCGAGATCCATGTTGCGCGCCTTCTTGGCTACGAGCGCGACACACGTCTTTTCTCGCGCTTGAAAGAAGCCGGTCATGCCGACGAAGAACGGCAGAAATACGGCCGCGCGATACGGTCTCGCGACGCCCGTTGCCAGCAGGAGCGCGGATATCGCGACGCCGAGTACGAGCCCGATGACGCCGCCGAGGACCCGCTGCCTGCGCTGGCGCGGGCCAATGTTGGGAATGCACACGCTTCCTTCGCTCATCCACGTAGCTTATCCGAAACGCCCTTGTGTACCAGGCGATCGTGCACCATGACCATTTCGGCCATGCCCATTCCGCTGTCTGCGCTGGATTTAGTCCCGCTCGCGACTGGCAGTACCAGTACCGAGGCGCTGCGCGCCGCGGTGGAGATCGCATGTACTGTCGAGCGCCTGGGGTTCGAACGGCTGTGGTACGCGGAGCACCACAATATGCCGGGCATCGCCACCACGGCGCCCGAGATTTTGATCGCACACGTGGCGCAAATCGCCGGTCGCATTCGGCTCGGTGCGGGCGGTGTGATGCTGCCCAATCATGCGTCGCTCAAGGTGGCGGAGACGTATCGCTTGCTCGAAGCGTTGCACCCCGGCCGCATCGACCTCGGCATTGGGCGCGCGCCCGGCACTGATCCATTGACTGCGTTGGCGCTTCGTCGCTCGCGCAACGCGCCACTTGCGGACGACTTTCTGACGCAACTCGCGGAGCTGATGGGTTGGGGACAGGGAACGCTACCGGCGAGCCACCCCTTCGCAAAGGTCCGCGCCATGCCGGATGACGTGCCCTTGCCGCCGATTTGGCTCTTGGGCTCTTCGGACTACAGCGCAAATCTAGCGGCTGAGCTCGGCTTGGGCTTCGCGTTTGCGGGACATTTCAGCCCAGACCCTCCGCAGGGCCCGCTCCAGCTGTATCGCGAGCGTTTCCAGCCCGGCGCGCTGGCTGCGCCCCACGCGATCCTCGCGTTGTCCGTGTTCTGCGCAGAAACCGAAGAGGCTGCTACGCGCATGGCGTCGTCGGTGTTGCTCTCGTTCGCGCAGCTGCGTGCTGGCCGTGCCGGCCGCATGCCGAGCCCGGATGCTGCGCTGGCGCATGTGTACACTCCAGAGGAGCAGGCGACCGTGGCACTTTTTCGCAAGCTGCAGATCATCGGTACGCCCGCGCGCGTGCGTGCGGCGATCGAGACCGTGGTCGCGAGCACCGGCGCAGACGAAGTCATGCTCGCGACACATGCTTTCGACCCTGCGGCCAGAATTCGCTCTTACGAGTTGGTCGCGAGCGCCTTTGCCTGAGCGCGAAGGGTAAGGGCTAGCCTCGCGCCCGAGCTTGGGCGTATCTTGCGCTCCATGCTCGGATCCGTCGAAGGACAGGGGACTGAAGGCTCGGCTGACACGAGCGACGCGAGCCAAGAACAGCCGCCGCGCTCGGAGGCGTACTCACGCTCGTATCGCCTCACGGCGCTGCGTCCGAGCTCGGTCCCGCCGCCGCCCGACGAGCCGCTGCTCCGTGCATTGACGGACATCCTGCTGGCGGCCGCGAAAGCAGACGGTACCGCCTGCCAACGGGAGTTGCGCGCCCTGCGCCGTATTCTGAAGCGCTTGACCGACAGCGAGGTCTTGCCGGATTGGGTCGAGGCGCACATCGCGGCGTTCGAGCCCGAGAAATTCCAGCTCGAGGCGGCAGTCGCGCCGCTTCGCGATCTGCCACGCGAGCAACGGCGGCACATCGTCGAGCTGGTCCGTGAAGTGTGTGACGCCGACAACGCCTTCGACTTGGAGGAAGAGCGCTATCTGCTGGGGCTCGTGCTCGTGCTCTCTCTGTCGCGCGAGGACGTTTCGGACTTGGTGGTGCACTCCGCGTCCGGGA
>DATHOI010000645.1:0-2934 GCA_035485095.1 Polyangiaceae bacterium
GCCCGGCAACGTGCGCGAGCTCGAGATCGTACTGAGTGAGGCTGCCGCCCTCGCGACTGGTCCCAATCTGAGCGCCGAAGGCGTGCGCAGCGCGCTGCGTGAGCACGGCTTGCCTTCGGAGTTCGAGGCCGCGGCCGAAGCGACCAGCGGGACGTTTCCCACCTCGGTGCCCGTTTCGGAGCCGCTGCGCTCGCTCGAGCGACGCATGATCACGGATGCCTGGGAGACATCGGGCAAGAACCTGAGCGCAGCCGCACGCAGCTTGGGCTTGCCTCGCACGACGCTGCGCGACCGGTTGAAGAAATACGGGCTTCGCTAAGCCCGTCGATCCTTCGTCGCTAGGTTTTGCGGCTCGAGCCCAAACGCGCCAGGTGTAACGCGAGCCTCCGGTAGAGCTCACTCGCGAGCCTTGGATCGGTACAGATTTCGGAAAAGTCGTCGGCGCGCACTCGCAACAAACGCGTGGTCTGCTCGCACACCGGCGCGTCGCCCTGCCCCGGCACGGCGACCAGCGATTCGGCGTAGAGCAACGCGCCTGCGCCGACTCGTCGATCGTCGGGGTAACGAACGACGCCGTCGAGCACGATGTACGCGACGAGATCGTTTGCGACGATACGCGGCACGGTCTCGCCCTCGCTCACCTCGATTTCCACTGCAGCAGACAGCGCGGTCAGCGCGAACGACGTTGGCAAATCGACGAGCAGCGGACTCTGCCGCGCGCGCTCGAGATCAGCGGCGTTCAGCCCGCGATCGTGCTCGCTGCGCTTCACGAAGCGATCCCCGACCTCGATCACGATCGCCGTCGCGTTGTCGCGCCCCAACCGCCCGGCGTGCGAGATCAATGCCTGCACGGCGCGTTCTGGCGAGCCTTCTCGGAGCAGCTCGGAGAGCTCGGCCTCGCCTTCGATTTGACCGTACACGCCGTCGCTGCAGATCAAAATGCGATCCCCGCGACTCACGTCCACGAACAACGTGTCGACGGTAACGACCTCGTTGATACCAAGCGCGTTGGTGATCCCAGAGCGCTGAGCAGAGCCCACCACACGCCCGAAACCATCGGTCTTGGCAGCGCTCTGCGCCGTGTGATCCTGCGTGAGCTGCAGCACGGCACGCTGCCGCGCGAGGTACACGCGACCGTCACCCGCGTGAGCGATGAACGCGTGATCGCGGGCGAACCACACGACGTCGAGCGTCGTTCCCATGCCGCGGTGCTCGGGGTTGTTCTCGGAATCCGTGCGAATGAACGCGTTGGCGCGTTCCACCGCGCGCTTGAGCTCGGTAAACATCATGCGGCGCGCGCTGAGGTCGGCACGCGCCACATAGGCCTCCACCACGCGCTGCGCGCTGCGTCCGGAGAGAGCGCGCTGCACCTCGTCGACCGCGCACTTCGCGGCGACCTCGCCGGCGAGGTGACCGCCCATGCCGTCGGCGACCGCAAACACGCCGATCTGCGGCGCCACCAACGCGGCGTCCTCGTACTGGTCGCGTGTCGCTCCGATATCACTCCCCAGTGCAAATTCGGCCCGGAAGTCGAACCGGGGCAAGATCGACGGCATCGACGGCAGCATAGCAAGGTGAGCTGCGCTTTTCGTGCTAAACGCCGACGCCGTGCGCACTCTTGGCTTGGAGACATCCACCCGGCGCGGTTCAGTCGCGCTGCTGGAGGACGGGCGCGTCGTCGGCTGCCTCGAGCACGAGCAACCCAACTCCCACGCCGAGCTGCTGTTGCCGCTGGTCGAGCGCGCGCTGGCCGCAGCAAGTTGGCCGAAATCGAGCCTAGATCGGCTAGGGGTCGGGGTCGGGCCAGGATCTTTCACGGGTCTGCGAGTTGGGATCGCACTCGCGGAGGGGCTGAGTGTCGGACTGGACCGCCCCCTCATCGGTGTCGGATCATTGCTGACCATGGCTCACGGCGCATTGGTGGAGCGCCCCACAGGCCCATGCTGCGCGCTACTGGACGCGCGGCGCGACGAGCTCTTCGCGGCCATCTACCGCGTCGAAGGCGACGGAACGCGGGAGCTGCACGCGCCCGTTGCGCTGCCAGCCCAACATTTACTCGATTTTTTGCGTGATTTCGGCGTCGTAACCGTCGTCGGTGAAGTCGCGCGCGAGCTGTCCCTCGGCTCGTTGTACCTGTCCGGGCCGCTGCTAGACTTACCGCACGCGCGTTGGGTCGCCAGCCTGGCCGAGACACTGGAAGAGAGTGCGTTTCCACCCGAGCCGCAGTACGTGCGGGGAATTGGCGCTACCCTTCCCAACCTGCCGCCGTCGCCGCTGAAGGGCCAATAGAGCGTGACGGTGCGCGGGCGCCTCGACTAATGTCGCCCTCGATGGCGCTTTCTCCCGATGTCGGCCACGAGGCGGAACAACGCCTTCTGTCGCGTTACGGGCGGCGTTTCGCGGCGGGCAGCATCCTGTTCCGCGACGGCGATCCGGCCACCGAGGCCTTCCTACTTCAGGAGGGTCGAGTCCGTCTGATCAAGCACGCTGGAGCCATGGAGCGCAGCTTGCGCGTCGTGAGGCCCGGCGACTTGTTCGGCGAGGGAGCGCTGGTCAAAGGCACCCTGCGCACATCGACCGCTCTCGCCCTCGACGACACCGTGGTGCTGGCGTTCGATCAGGCCACGTTCGATCAGGTGCTTTCATCGAGCCCCGAGGTAGCGGCCCGTGTGCTGTCCCAGCTCATTCGCCGGCTGAGGGACGCAGAGGATCAAATCGAAATCCACATGCTGCGCGACGCCCAGTCGAAGGTCGTGGTCGCGCTGATGAAGCTCGGGCAACAGCAACTTGCCCAAGATGGGCGGCCAAGTGGCCAAGTGGCGCTGACGCTCTCGCCGCTCGAGCTGTCGGCGCATGCGGGTCTCGACGTCGACACGGTGAAGCGCATCGTCGCGCAGCTCCGCGATCGCGGCTACGTGAGCATTCACGAAGAAC
>DATHOI010000646.1:0-8543 GCA_035485095.1 Polyangiaceae bacterium
GTCGACGTGCGCTTCGAACCTGCGACATCGCGGGCTATGCCATTCCGAAAGGCGCGAATGTGCTCATCCCGCAGTGGGCCGTGCAACGCTCGCCCCGCCACTTTCCGGGCCCGCTGGCGTTCCGCCCGGAGCGCTGGACGGCGGAGTTTCGCGCGGCGCTGCCGCGCTTTGCGTACTTTCCATTCGGTGGCGGCCCCCGTGTCTGCCCGGGCGCGGGCTTCTCTGCACGCGAGATGGGGATGGTCGTGAGCGCATTGCTGGAGCGCGTCACGGTTTCCCCCGTGGGTGCTCCGCAACGCGCCCCCTTCCAGGGTCTGACGTTGACGCCACGCGACGGCAGCCTCGAGCTCTTCGTCAAACCTCGCGCTGTTCGGCCACTCCGGCGTTCTCAGGTTTCAGTGCCCCCCACTTCCCATTCCGGTTCCCCTTCCAGAGCTACTTGAGTCGGTGTTGCCCGAGCCAGTGCTGCTCGGATCAGTGCTACCTGAGCCAGTGGTGCCCGAGTTGGTGCCCGACGCAGCTTGGGCGGGACTGCCCGTCGGCGCGTTCATGTCGCCGGTGTTCATGCTGCCGGTGGCTCCGCTCGGGTCGTTCGGTGGCTGGGTCGCCTCACTGCAGCCAAGGCACGCCACACAACCGAGTAGCGCGAGCGCGATGACATGGGATGACATCATTGGAACCTCCATTTGGCAATCTGCGGACGAGTGCGGCCACAGACTCCGTACTCGTAATAGTGCAGACTCCGTGCCATCAGACATGCCCGCAGCGCGGGAGAATGCTTGCTTCGACCGGCGACCTGTTTGTTTTGCGAGCGCCCTGCGGCGTCCGAAATTGCCGCAATCTGACAGATTTCCACGCGACAGCATCGCCGCCACGGTCCGGGAGTAGCCTCGCGTCAGTGTGAATTTGGAACAGCGCTTGCTTCAGAGGGGAGCATGTTGCTCATCCTAATTTTGGCGCTGTTGATCGCGTTCGGTGGTGGCGGCTGGGGTTATTCCCGCTACGGCTATGCCAGTTGGTCACCCGCGGGAATCATCATCGTCGTGTTGCTACTGCTTTGGCTGACCGGTAATTTTGCACCCGGGCGCCTTGGTTTTTAGCAGCACGCGCGCCTCCGACTAAAACATCACCCCGTCCTCGACGTAGATACCGAGCGGCAGGCTGGGGTTCTCCGATCGCGCATCCGGCGAGTACGCCACCTCGAGTCTGAAGATCGCTGCCTGCCCCCAAAGCAAGTACGCGCCCCCGCCCGCGCCCCATTTCAAACCGAGGCCAGTTCCGTCGCGCGGAGAGCGAAAGGTGTAGTCGCTCCAGAGCCGACCCGTGTCCAAGAGCAGGTCGCCGCCGAAGCCAAACGGGGCACCCAGAATGCGCACTCGGATGGGCATGCCTCGCAGCTCGACGTTGGCCAGTACCTTGATCAAGCCGGAATACCGCCCGTCCGGCACGCCGCGCACGGCAAACGGTCCGCCGATCATCTCGTCAGTCAAGAATGCCCCGCCCGTGTAGAGATCATAAACCGGTGGTTGACCAAACTCCAGGTCGGCCACCGCGCGCAGAGCCAGCGTCGCCGTGGGACCGATGGGCAAGTACGTCGCCAGTTTTGTGCCCGCGCCACCGTAGTAAACATCTGCCGCGACGGGCGCCGCCAGTATCGCGCGGAGGCCCGCGTGGTGATAGCTCCCGCGCCGCGGAAAAATCTCACTGTCGCGGGTGTCGTAGATGACGCCGCCGGCCAGCGTCACGAGACTCAGCGGCCGCGCCCCGCGCACAATTCCGGCGGCTGCGTCTTTCTCGAGTTGGCTCCCGGCATAGACGTGGGGCGATTCATAACGGAGGTTCGTCCCGAACATCAGGTCGAATGGGCCACGCAGAACGACGCGCGTGAGCTCGCGCAACTGGGCTTGTCGATCATCGAACTCGAAGTAGCGCGCCGGGCTCGCGACCGGCGCGTGACCGACCGACGCATTGCCGAGCCCAAAATACAGCTGATTTATCGTACGGTAGTAGGAAAGCTGCGGATTGACCCGCACGTAGCCGCCGGCAACGTGCGGCACGTCGATATTCCACGAGTAGCTCTGTTGAGTGACTTCACTGCCGGTCGGACCATCCTTGACGCTCAACGCCAGCACCGCATCCATATTCCACTGATAAGGGACGACGCCGCCCCCGAAGCGACTCAACGTACCCACGACCCCGAACTCGAAGCCAATGTCACTATCGCCCCCGAGCAGCGGGAAGGCGGCAAGCTCGTAGCAGGCTCGGGAGCAATCGTTCGCGTCCGATCCGGATGGTGTCGTTTCCGCGACGCTCGCTGGCGCTGATTCGACACGCGATGCGCTCGTGGTTGGCACCGAGACGGCCGCTGCCTCCGCCTCCGCACGCCTCACCAGCGTGACCACTTGCAACGCGAGAAACGCCAACGCACTCGCGACCTTCCGCCCGCACAAGCTCAGCATTTCGACGCGCAATCTCGGAAAACCACCAAGGAACGGAGCTGTCGCGATTTCAAGCGCTGGCCGTCACCGTTCCTGATTAGCGCTGTAGCACGCGTCGCACTGCTTTCTTCAGTAGTTCGACACGTCACTTCTTCGAAGCAGCATCGAGCTTCGAAGAATGGAAACACGCGTGTCATCTTATTCCGCGTGTTGCACGAGTGCCTCCGCTCCGCCTCCGGTTCTTCGAGTTTGACGCGAGCAAGTTTGGCGACTGCCACCGACTTGCAATAAACGCCAACTAGGGTCTCGCTCTGTGGCGAATTGGAGAGACTATGGAGTGACGAGCCGCGCGGGTCGTTCGCCCCGCGTCTTGTTCATCTGCGGCTCGCTCAATCAAACGACCCAACTTCACGCAGTTGCCACAGCCTTACCCGGCGTGGCAGCTCGCTTCACCCCGTTCTATTCGAGCGCGTCGGTCGCTGCCATGCGCCACCTCGGGCTGCTCGAGATGACCATTGGCGGCAACAAATTGCGCGCCCGCTGCCTTCGCTACTTGCAAAGCAGCGGCCTGGTCATCGATCTCGATGGCAAGGCCGGCCAGTACGATCTGGTGGTGACGTGCACGGACGTCGCGTTGCCCGGCAACTTGGCGAGCTCGCCGTTGGTCGTCGTGCAGGAAGGCATTCTCGACCCGACCGGGCTCGCGTGGCAGCTAGTGCGCCGCTGGCCAAAGCAACTACCGCGCTGGTTTGCAGGCACCGCGGCGACCGGTTTGAGCGGGAAATATCGATATTTTTGCGTCGCGAGCGCGGGCTATCGGGACCTCTTCATCGCCCGTGGCGCGCCCGCCGAGCGCTTGGTGGTGACCGGAATTCCGAATTTCGACGACTGTGCCGCCTTTGCCAAAAACGATTTCCCGCGCCGCGACTACGCGCTCGTGTGCACCTCCGACGCGAGGGAAACCTTCAAACTTCACGACCGCAAGGCGTTCATCCGACGCTCGGTCGCGCTGGCCGCGGGTCGCCCTCTGATCTTCAAGCTGCACCCGAACGAAAACGCAGTGCGCGCGCGGCGCGAGATCGAAACTTGGGCACCGGGCGCCAGCGTGTTCGTCGAGGGTCCGACGAACGCCATGATCGCGAATTGCTCGACCTTGATCACGGAATGGTCGTCGGTCGCATTCGTCGGCCTTGCGCTGGGCAAGGAAGTGCACTCGTCGCATCCGGCAGCAGAGCTCGCTCGACTGATGCCCGAACAGAACCGCTCTGCCGCGCGCCGCATTGCTCGAGTTTGCCAAGAGGCGCTCGGGGAAAACTTCGCTTTCACTCGCTCGGCAGAGGTGGCGGCATGACAACGGTCGTCGTGGTGCAAGCTCGGATGTGCTCGACCCGCTTGCCGGGAAAAGTGCTCCAGGATGTGTTCGGCAGACCGCTGCTGGAACGGCAAATTGAGCGTATTTTAGCCGCGAAGTCGCAGTTCGAGCTGTGTGTGGCCACCACCACCGCGGCTGAGGATCAGCCCATTCGCGAGCTTTGCAGGCGGCTGTCAGTACCGGTGTTCGATGGGCATCCGCTCGACTTACTCGACCGGCACTATCGAGTGGGGCTCGCCTATGCGGCCGATACCATCGTCAAGATCCCTTCCGACTGTCCGCTGATCGATCCCGGGGCGATCGATTCAGTGCTCGGCGCGTATCGAGCGCAGCCCGGTCAATTCGATTTCGTGACCAATCTGTATCCGCCCACGTGGCCCGACGGCAACGACGTTGAAGTGATGACGTCGAAGGCACTCGAGGTCGCTTTCGAGAGCGCCACGCGGCTGCTCGAGCGTGAGCACACGACGCCCTTCATTTGGGAGCATCCAGAACGCTTCCGTATCCTCAACGTGCGCTGGGAAGCAGGCCTCGACTTCTCCAAGAGCCACCGCTTCACCGTCGATCACGCGGAAGATCTGGCGTTCGTAAGACGCGTCTATCAAGAGCTGTGGACGCCCGAGCGACCCGTGTTCTCGCTGTTGGAGATTCTGAGCTTACTCGACGAAAAACCCGAAATCGCGCGGATTAACGCGAGCTACCGCGGCCAGAGCTGGCATTTGGCTCACGCGCAGGAGTTGACGAGCATGCACATCACCGAAGCCGGACTGAGATGGAGAACCGCATGACGCTACCTCGTTCACGAGTCGTGGAGCTCGAGCAACTCGCACTCGCGGCACGCCGACACGTCGTTCATTTATCGGAACAGGGCGGGTGCTTTTTGGGGGCAGCGCTGTCCTGCCTCGACATCCTGGTGTGTCTCTACGCGGAGGTACTGCGCATCAGCCCAGAAACCGCCCAGCGCCCTGACCGCGACTACTTCCTGCTCTCCAAAGGCCACGCCGTACCAGCCCTGTACGCGGTGCTGGCAGAGCGCGGTTTCTTCCAGAAGTCGCGGCTCGACCATCATTTGTCCACAGACGACGACATCTATTGGCATCCCAATGCCGGATTGCCGGGAGTCGAGTTCCAGTCGGGCTCCCTCGGCCATCTGCTGTCCGTCGGTATTGGCATTGCGCTCGACGCGCGAAGAAGCGCCGACCCGAGTCGCGTATTCGTCATGCTCGGTGACGGCGAGCTCAACGAAGGCTCGATCTGGGAGGCGCTCTTGGTCGCCAGCGCGCAGCAGCTCGACAACTTGGTCCTGATCATCGACCGCAATCGGCTGCAGGCCAACGTTGAAACCGAGGCGCTCGTGCCGCTCGAGCCGCTCGTGGACAAACTGCGCGCGTTCGGGCTGCTCGTCAGTGAGGTCGACGGGCATTCGTTCGAGCAGCTCGAGGCGGTTTTTTCCGCTCTACCCCGCGGTGAGCGCCGCCCGAGCGCGGTGATCGCGCACACCGTGCGCGGCAAAGGCATCGCCAGTCTGGAGGGCCAGCCGAACGCTTGGTTCGTTCGCGGCACGAAGGCTTTGTACGACGAGCTTGCGACGAAGGAGATCGAAGCATGAGCTACGAATCGACGCTACTTGCCCTGGCGGAAGCCGATCCGAACATCGTGGTGTTGACCGCCGAGAACCGCGCGCACATCCGCAGCCTGCCAGAGGCGCTCGGTGCGCGTTTCATCGACGTCGGCATCGCCGAGCAAACGCTGGTCGGGGTGGCGGCCGGGCTCGCGCTGCGGGGACGGAAGCCCGTCGTGCACGCGCTGGCGCCATTTCTGACCATGCGCGCCTTCGAGTTCATTCGCACGGACGTCGGCATTGGTCGCTTGCCCGTCAAGCTCGTCGGTTTCGTACCGGGGTTCTTGTCCGACGGCAACGGCGCAACACACCAATCGTTGGAAGACATCGCTCTGATGCGTGGCATTCCAGGCATGCAGGTGTTCTGCCCGGAGAACGCGCAGGAGCTCGAAGCGTTCTTACCCGAGGTGATCGCGTCGCCTGCACCCTGTTATGTTCGCTACACGGCAAAAGCAGGCGAAACCACTCGCCCCGCCGCGCCACTCGGTTCCGCCGACGTCCGTAGTGAGGGGCGAGACGTGACGCTCATCAGCTTCGGCTTGTTGGTGGAGCAGGCGGAAATCGCCTGTGAAATCCTACGGCGCAGCGGTCTTTCCGTGGGCTTGATCAATTTGCGCTGGCTTTCGCCGGTAGATGAAGCGGCGTTGCTCGCAGCAGCGCGACACAGTCGCCTGCTGATGACGATCGAAGATCACTTCCAGCAGGGCGGTTTGTACTCGCTACTGTGCGAGCTCTTGGTCCGGGAGGGCGTGCGGGCGCGCGTGCTCCCGCACGCGTTCGACGGTCGTTGGTTCAAACCCGGAACACTCGAGCGGGTCTTGGATCACGAGGGTTTTTCTGGGCAAAAGCTAGCAGCTCGTGCGCTTTTAGCCGTGCAGGAGGAAGCATGAGCAATGGCATTCGCTTCGACCAGGGGTTGCCCGACATCTCGCATTCCCAGGAGTTGCTCCGGCGCGCCAAGGGGCTGATCCCCTCGCAGACTCAAACACTCGCCAAGGGCCCCAGCCAATACGTGGGCGGGGTCGCTCCCGTGTACTTACAACGCGGCGCAGGCAGCCACGTCTGGGACGTGGATGGCAACGAATACATCGACCTGACCATGGCGGTCGGTCCGTTGTCGCTCGGCTATTCGTACCCGCGAGTCGATAAGGCGATACGCAGACAACTCGAACAAGGCATCACCTTTTCGCTGATGCACCCGTTGGAGGTCGAGGTCGCGGAGCTCGTGCGCAGTGTCGTGCCCGGCACGGAGATGGTGCGCTACAGCAAGACGGGCGCCGACGTCACCAGCGCAGCCGTACGTTTGGCGCGCGCCTTCACGCGTCGTGATCGCGTGCTCTGCTCTGGATACCACGGTTGGCACGATTGGTATGTCGGCACCACCGCGCGCCACGACGGAGTACCGAGCTCGACCCGCGCGCTCACTACGCCATTTCCGCACAACGACCCCTGGCAGTTGATTGAGCTGCTCGACGAGACCGTGGCGTGCGTGATCCTCGAGCCAGTCTTGTTCGAAGAGCCGACACGAGAATTTCTGCCCGCGCTACGGCGCGCCTGCAATGAATCCGGCGCGCTGCTGATCTTCGACGAAATGTGGACCGGTTTTCGGGTGGCGCTCGGCGGCGCGCAAGAGCGCTACGACGTGAAGGCCGACCTCGCCTGCTTCTCCAAGGCCATCGCCAACGGCATGCCGCTGTCCGTGCTCACGGGGCGCGCAGCGGTGATGAGCGCCCTCGAAGACGAAGTGTTTTTCTACACGACGTTCGGTGGCGAAGCCCTGTCCCTGGCCGCTGCGCAGGCGACGATTTTAGAATTGCAAGAACACGAAGTGCCAGCGGCACTGAGGCTTCAAGGAGCCCGCCTGCAAGCGGGCTACAACCGGCTCGCGCGTGAACGCGGCATGACCTTCACTCGTGCGCTGGGGCTCGAATGCCGCACCATGATCCAGTTCGACGCGAACGCCGGCGATCCGCTGCTCCAAAAATCACTCCTGCAGCAAGAGCTCCTGCGGCACGGCGTGCTGTGGAGCGGTTTTCACAATTTATCGTTCAGCCACGGAGACGCCGAAGTGGACCATGTCCTCGGCGCGTACGAACGCGCGCTCGAGGTCTTGCAAGACGCAGTGCGCGCGGGCGACTTGGCGTCTCGCATCCTCGGCACGCCGGTAAAGCCCGTATTCCGCAAAACCCTATGAGCGACATGCAATCCTTCAATTTAGACGGGAAAGTCGCGGTAGTGACGGGCGCGTTGGGTTTGCTCGGGCGCGAGCATTGTTTGGCGCTCGCGGCCGCAGGCGCAAAGGTCGTCGCCACTGATCTCGACGCCGAGGGTTGCGCAGAATTTGCCGAGTCGCTCGTACGCTTCCACCGCACGCCTGCGCTCGGCGTCGCCGCCGACGTGACCGACCCCGACAGCGTCGAGGCGCTGGCTGAGCGCGTCCTCGGAAGTTTCGGGCAGGTCGATGTCTTGGTGAACAACGCGGCGATCGACGACAAGTTCGCGAGTGACGCAGCGGACGAGTCGCGTTTCGAGAGCTACTCCGTGGAGCGCTTTCGGCGCATGTTGGACGTGAACGTGCTCGGCACGTTCCTATGCGCGCAGCGCTTGGGTCGACGGATGGCGGCGCGCGGCTCGGGCAGCATCATCAACATCGCATCGACGTACGGAGTCGTGGCACCTCAGCAGGCGCTCTACCGGCGCGCGGACGGCAGTCAATCATTCTTCAAGTCTCCGGCCTACCCGACGAGCAAGGGTGCGGTGTTGCAGTTCACCCGCTTCTTGGCTGCCTATTGGGGAAATGCCGGAGTGCGCGTGAATGCGCTGTCTCCTGGCGGTGTTGCCCAAGATCCCGACCCCGAGTTCCGTCGGCAATACGCCGCGCGGACGCCCCTCGGGCGGATGGCAGAGCCGTCCGACTACCGAGGCGCACTCGTTTTCCTCGCTAGCGGAGCTTCTGCGTACATGACGGGCGCCAATCTGATCGTCGATGGAGGCTGGACTACATGGTGAAGTTGGAGCAGAGGGAGCTCTTGCGTCGAGCGCGCCAAGTGAAGCTCGTCGTCAGCGACGTGGACGGCGTACTGACCGACGCTGGCGTGTACTATTCGGCGCG
>DATHOI010000647.1:0-5056 GCA_035485095.1 Polyangiaceae bacterium
CTCTGGGATCAAGGCGAGTAGCGCGAGAATTCCGCCTTCTCCCTGATTGTCTGCGCGCATAATGAAGGTCAGATACTTGAGCGTGACGACCATCGTTAGCGACCAGAAAATGAGAGAGAGCACTCCCAAGATGTTTTCCGGCGTGGGCACGGCGCCGTGTTCCGGCATCGTGCATTCATGCAGCGTGTAGAGCGGGCTCGTGCCGATGTCTCCAAACACAATACCCAACGCCGCTAGCCCAAGCGTCGCGACATTCCCCCCAGCGGCGTGTTGCGCGCTGCCCGTATCGCTCAGGCGACTATTCTCGGCCATAGCGCAAGACTCTAACCGCCCTCGCCCGACCGAGGAAGAAGCAGGCTGCGGTACTTGTCGAGCGTCGTGCCCGGACGTTCTGCTCAGCGACATCGGTCTTCCAGCGGAGCATTTCCGTCGCGCTCCGAGCTTGCACGGATGTTGCAGCGCTTGTGAGCGATGAAATCGCTTGAAGCTAGCCGCGCCTGGCAAGTCCTCAAAGAGACCGCGACCGGCTGGGACGAGGACAACGTGGCGCGGCTCGCAGCGTCACTCGCGTACTATACGCTGCTCTCGATTGCGCCGCTGATCATCCTTGCGGTCGCGGTCGCGGGCCTCGCGTTCGGAGAGGATTCGGCGCGTCAACACATCGCGGGCGAGCTGGCGAGCGTGGTTGGAAGCGGAGCCGCCACGGCCATTCAGTCGATCGCCAAAAATGCGCACACGCCGGGCAGCGGCGTCTTGAGCGTGGTGGTTGGCCTGGTCGTGCTGTTGTTCGGCGCGTCCGGCGTATTCGGCGAGCTGCAATCCGCGTTGAACACCGTTTGGGACGTGGCGCCGAAGCCCGGTCGCGGCGTCTGGGGCTTCGTCAAGGATCGCTTCTTTTCCTTCACGCTCGTCGTGGGCGTGGCATTTCTGCTTTTGGTCTCGTTACTCGTGAGCGCGGCGTTGACTTGGGCCGGTCAGGTGTTCGCCAGCTCGCTGCCCGGTGGCGCCGCAGTCTGGCAAGTCCTGAATTTTTGCATCTCGCTCGCGGTCGTCACGGCGCTCTTCGGGTTGATGTTCAAGACACTCCCCGACGTGAACATCAAATGGCGCGAGGTGTGGGTGGGCGCCGCGGTCACCGCGGGCCTGTTCACGCTCGGCAAGTTCTTGCTTGGCCTCTATCTGGGCAGCGCCGGCGTGTCCTCGGCGTACGGCGCGGCGGGCTCGATCGTGGCGCTCGTGATTTGGGTCTACTATTCCTCGCAGGTCCTCCTCGTCGGTGCAGAGTTCACCGAGGTCTACGCGCGGCTGTCCGGCGCGCGCATCACGCCGAACGAGCACGCGGTGCCGCTCGAGCAAGTGCAAGGCACTCCGGCGACCGCGGGCGAGCCCGAGTCGAAGCACCACGTAGCGAAGGCCTCCGACAGGGAGCGCGCGGCGGAGTAGCGGCGCAAAAACGCCCGATGAAGCGTTCAGGGATGCGCTCACGGTTCTGATGAGCAAGCTTTTCGAGTAATTGATAGTCCTGCAAAAGCAACGGTCCACGTTCGCCCGCCGTGAGCGAATCTTGATTGTTCGCGACCGGAGCACCTGCAGTCGGCGTCAACGTCGGCTTGTTCGTCACGTATCTCTCCTTGGTTGGCGATGGGGCCCCGTGCATGCCGATGCCGGCGTCGCACCGCCGAGGAATTTCGGGTTTTCGAGAGGAATTCCGGGTTTTCGAGAGGGGTTAGCCTTGCAAGCGCGGAAGATCGGCGTAAGCGATGCCCGTTATGTTTCCCTGTGCGCCGAGGATGGCTCGCTTGTTCGAGCCGTCTAGGCTCATCGAATACACACTACCCGCGAGATCGGTAACGAACATTCGATTGCGTTCGAGGTCTAGAGAGAGCCCGATGGCTTCCATGAAGTGCGTGGCGAGTACCTCTGGGCTCTGGGCGTTGCCGCGCGGATAGAGCGGCGCTCGGCTCACGCTGTTGCCATTGGGAGGATCGCCGCGATCCGTCCAGTAGAGGAATCCGCTGCGGAGGTCGAGATCGAGATCGATCGGTTCCGGCAAGTTGTCGAAGAGGACTTCGATATCGCTGCGCTTGCCCGGCATTTCGCCACGTGGAATCTCGAGGCCGGCCCGAAAGATGCGACCTTGTCCGGCGTTCTCTGCACCCTTCTGCGTCCAATACAGTTGTTTGCGTTTGGGATCGATGGCGATGCCGACGCACCAATTGGACAGATCTTTGCGAGCTTCCTCGCCCCGGCCAGACTCGACCAGCGTCTCGATCTGTGAGCCATCAAGGTTGGCGCGCATGACGCGCATGCCCTCGCGATCGCACCAGTACAGCTTGCGATTCGGAACATCCAGTTGCAGCTGTTTGGGGGTGAAGGTGCCGCCCACGGGCACGATCACGCGGCGATTGCCACCATCCAGGTCGACCCGCTCGATGGATCCGTCGTTGTCGCCGAACCTCTGGCCCATGTTGGTCCAGTAGATGTGGCCGCCCGCGACGTCGACGGCAACGCCGTCGGGGCCTCGCTTGCATCCGGTCGCGAGGGGAGTGGCATTGCTGCCGTCGGTGTTGGCCGTGACGATGCGCCCACCGCTGAGATCGAGGAAGAAGATCCGCCCTTGGGCCTCGAGAGAGCTCATCGCACACCTCTGGCCGACGTTGCGGACGTTGCGGACGTGGGGGACTTTGCGGGTTGCGCCTGTTGTGGCACCACACCAGCCGCGCGAAGCGCGTTGATTTGAGCGATGTCGTAGCCGAGCTCGGCAAGCACCTCTTCGCTGTGTTGGCCCAAGTCGGGCGCTAGGCGTGGCGGAACCTTCGGCGCGCCAGCCACGGTGAACGGGCTGTCCACGGTGTATCGCGTGGTGGGACTGCCATCGTCGATCGGCACGATGATATCGTTGGCCCAGAGCTGCGGGTCCGCGACGATTTCCTCCGGAATTTGCGTGACGCCGTACGGCACGTGGGCGGCGTCGAGCAACGGCTTCCAGTCTGCGAGCGACTTACCTGCGAACAGCTCGTCGAGCTCTTCGACCAGCGCCGAAGCGTTGGCGTGTCGCTTGGTGGCATCAGCGAAGCGTGGATCCTGGAGCAGCGCGTCCTGACCGAGAGTTTTGCAGAAGGCCGACCAGTTCTTGTCCTCTTCGATGAAGGTGAGAACGATCCAGCGGCGGTCGGCGGTTTGGTAGGTGCCACCGAGCGCGTTGGCGGGATGTTTGCGATCGATCTCTCCCGAGAACTTCGCGCCGAACAGTGCCGCCTGCAGCCACGCTGCGGTTGCCCAGGCGCCCGCGGCGATGAGTGACGTCGAAACCTTGCTGCCCTTGCCGGTGCGCTCGCGCTGGTAGAGGCCAGTGACGATCGCGCTGTATAGAGAGATCGCCGTGGCGTGGTCACCAATGCCCGGCACCGGAATGGCCGGCGGTGCCGAGGCGTCGCGCGTGAACTGCATAAGGCCCGAGCGCGCCCAAAAGGCGGTGACGTCGAAGCCTGGCTTGTCCGCTTCGGGACCGTTCTCGCCGTAGCCGGTGATGTCGGCGTAGACGAGACGAGGGTTGAGCGGCGCCAGTTCTTCGTATGTGACCTTCAGCCCTTGCCGAACGCGGGGCGGAAAGTTCGTGACCAGCACGTCTGCCCATTTGACCAAGCGCTCGAGGACCGGACGCGAACTCGGATGCTTGAGGTCGATGGCCAGGCCGCGCTTGTTGCGGTTGGTGAGCTGCCAGGTGTAGTTCTCCTTCAACGGAGGATTGGGCGGCAAGCGGTAGAGGTACCGATACGGGTCACCGATGCCCGGCGGCTCGACTTTGATCACGTCAGCGCCAAAGTCACTGAGCACGGTAGTCGCCGACGGCCCCGCGATGAAGCTCGCGAGGTCGACCACTTTCAAGCCTGAAAATAGGGAATTAGTAGCCATGGGAAACCCTTTCGTGAAGTCCGCCGGAGCCCTTGCTCAGCGTCCCTGAAAGTTCGGAGCACGTTTTTGAAGAAAGGCGCTAGTGCCCTCCTTCTTGTCTTCGGTGGCGGCACAGATCGCGAACAGTGAGCTTTCCAGCGCCAGACCTTCGGATTGGCTGGTCTCGGAGCCCCGGTGCACGGCCTCGAGCGAGAACTTGACCGCGAGCGGCGCGTTCGCGTTGATCATCGCCAGGATCGCTTCGGCGCGCGGGATCAGCTGCTCGCGAGACACCACCTCGTTCACCAGGCCGATGCGATAGGCCTCCTGCGCGCTGATCATCTCTCCCGAGAGGATCAACTGTAGTGCGCGGCCCTTACCGACGAGACGCGGTAGGCGCTGCGTGCCGCCCGCACCTGGGATGATGCCGAGCTTGACCTCGGGTTGGCCGAACTTGGCGCTTTCGACCGCCAGGCGCAGAGTGCACGCCATGGCGGTCTCACAGCCGCCACCCAGAGCAAAGCCATTCACGGCCGCGATCACGGGCTTCCCCAGATTTTCCAGGAAGTCGAGCACTGCCTGGCCGTTTTTGCTGAAGGCAGCGGCCTCGACGGCGCTCACGCCCGAGAGCTCACTGATGTCTTCACCCGCGATGAACGCCTTGTCTCCGCTTCCCGTCAGAATCACGCCGCGCACAGCTGGGTCCTTCCGAGCCATTTCGAGAGCGGCATGCAACGCGGCGAATGTGCGCTGGTTGAGGGCGTTGAGCACCTTCGGCCGGTTCATCGTGATGTTCGCGATGGCGCCCCTCATCTCATACAACACGACGCTTTCGCCGTTGGCCTCGGTGGATGAGTTAGTCATGTGTGATGGTCCTCATTGGTGGTAGTCGCGGGCTCAAATGAACGCACTGAGGCCCGTTATCGCCTTGCCGACGATGAGCGTGTTCATTTCGCGCGTGCCTTCGTATGAGTAGATGGCCTCGGCATCGGCGACGAAGCGCCCGACGTGATGCTCGAGCAAGATGCCGTTGGCGCCCAGAACCTCGCGTGCATAGCCGACCGACTCCCGCATGCGCACCGTGCAGAACGCCTTGGCCAACGAGGCGTGCTCGTCCTTGAGCTTGCCGTCATCTTGCAATTGAGACAGCCGCACGACCATG
>DATHOI010000648.1:0-3312 GCA_035485095.1 Polyangiaceae bacterium
AGCTGCCTCGTAGCACGCTGAAGCTCAGCCGCCCGAACACATTCGTCCAGCCGCGGCCGAGCAGGCCGGAGCACACCGTCGACGAGCTCGAGCCACGAACCTTGTGTCGTCATCCCGCCACGGAGGCTAGCACGCTAGCGCCATTGTTACCGCCCGTGCGGGCCTTTTCGCGTCGCCGCCGCTCGTTTGACCGCGATCCCAGCCACGCGGATGCTCGCCTGGCCGGTCGTCCCTTGGGTACTAGAACCAACGCGGCCAGCGCGCCTCGGACGCGGTTCGCCGAAGTGAGTGCAGATCCTTTCCTACGAATGGCGCCGCTGTAGGTGCGACGCGACCCGAAGTGGAGCGAAGCCCGCGCTGCCGAATCTCGAATCTCGAAGGCGTTGTTTACCAGCGAGGTTTTTGCGAAACCACGGTTGCCCGAGCAGAATGACAGCACTCGCGTCACACTATCTGCAACCGCTTCCCTACCGAGCGTTGTCCGCTCGGTCCGACCGTTTTTCTGGAGGTTTCTTGTCCCGCACCCAATCTCGTCGCGTTGTATTCGCTGTTACGTTTGCGATTGCGATCGTCGCGGGGGGAACGGAAGCGCGCGCCGCTGTCACGGAGCCCAATGGCATCCAAGTGCCATGTGCCATCCCGTGCGTGGTCCCTCCGGACACGAACTATTCGGAGACAACCCTGCAGAGTTACTTCACGGCGCAGGGTGAACCGCTCAACGCGCTCAATGACGCGAGCACCGATCCCGGTGTCTTTCAGCCGCTGTGCAACTTCCAAGCGACGCTCGTGATGAGTCAGTCGAACGCGAATGGCGGGCTCGCTTGGTACAACGTTCCGGCAGACCCAACCTCGACCCCGACGGCGATCTATCCGATCATCCCAGTTACAGCGACCGGTGGTGGCACGGTTGGGCAGATGATCTCGAGCGCCGACATCGTGTCGAATCCGGCATATCTGCAGGGCTTCGTGGGCTTTGCGTTGACCAAGTACCTCGGAGCCAACAACACGGCCGTCTATTACTCGGAGTATCAGCGCAATCAAGACTGCACGGGCTGCGCCGTGGGCACGACCGGACCGACGGGCCTCCCGCAGATGCCCGGGTACTGGAAAATGGCGCTGGTGTATCCGTCCACGGTCACGCCGAATGCCTACTACTTGGCGTTCGAAGATTGGGACGGTGCCAACAGCACGACCTGGTTCGGTAACGACGGGGACTTCAACGACAAGGTGTTCAAGATAGAAGGCGTCACGTGCATGGGTGGCGGCCAGGCTTGCGAGACGAGCGGCCTGGGGGCGTGCAAGGCAGGGCTCACCGAGTGCGGGCTGGGCGGAGTCACGGTGTGCAAGGCGCAGGTCTCGCCGAGTCCAGAGAAATGCGACAACTTCGATAACGATTGCAACGGCCTAGTCGACGACGGCCCGGGCTTGTGTCCCGACCCCGATAAGCCCATTTGCTTCCAAGGGACGTGCGTCGGGGATTGCAGCAAGGGGGAGTTCCCTTGCGGTGGCAATCTAGCCTGCGATCCGACGGGGCACTGTGTGGATCCGAGCTGCGTCGGCATCAACTGCGCAGCGGGCCAAGCGTGCCGAAACGGTGCCTGCGTCGGCGCTTGTGATGGCGTTACCTGTCCACTCGGGCAAACCTGTGATCTGGGCAGCGGGCGCTGCCTTGCGCCTTGTGACGGCGTGACGTGTCCGAGCAGCCAGGTGTGCGAAGAGGGCGTGTGCGTCGCGAACTGCAGTTGCCGTCAATGCGCCACGACGCAGGAATGCAACAAGACCAGCGGTCAGTGCGTGGACAAGGGCTGCGCCACCGTGACTTGCGCGGCGGGCACGGTCTGTTCAGCCAGCAATTGTGTTGATCCGTGCGCCGGTGCGGTTTGTCCGGGTGGCGCGACGTGCACCGCCGGTCACTGTGGGGATCCCATTCCGAGCGCGAGCGGCGGAGCAGGGAACGGCACTGGCGGCGCGCCCGGCGGCCTCAACTTCAACGGCGGCGCCACGAGCAACGGAGCGACGGACACGGGCACTGGCGCCGGTACCGGAACTAGCACGGCTGGTTCCAGCTCGCGGCTCCCCGCGACGAGCCCAAGCAAATCGGGGTGCTCGTGCCGCGTCGGAGCGACCGACGGATCGAGCTCCGGTTTCCTCACGCTCGGTCTGGGGTTGCTCGTCTTGCTCGGCGCACGACGACGTCGAGCCGCGTGAGGCGCGCCGCGTTCGAGCACCAGATTCAAGGCGGTGTCACGAGCCGTCGATGCGTTGACTCGTTCGACGGGCGCGCCGGTGAAAGCGAAACGCTCCGAGGAGGGCCGTCCGAAGGTCTCTGGGCGGACGCGCAGACGGCATCGCCAACAGGGGGCAGTCGGATTCCACACTGATCAGTGAACGTGTGTTCGAGTCAGCACCTGACCCGAGTCTAGCGCGCGCGACCACGTTCGTAGTTGGAAGCCATATCGCTCACTCAGTGCTGATGGCTTGCGTGACATGACGATGAACCGCGTCCTCCAGCCGCGCCCGTAGTTGAAGCGGCGCACGCGTCGAAATTCGCCACTCCGCCCCATGCGCAACGTCGACAAAAGCTGCGCACTGCGCACGTCTGCCATCGGGCCACTCGCGCTTGCGGTGGAGAGCCTTCGCGAGGTGCCGAAGACACTGACAACGAAGATCAGTGACGCGCGCGGCAGACCTCTCTCTTTTACTCCACTCGAGTGCTGTGTGAATCTCGCACGCGGAAATGACGGTCGAACGAGGTCACTCGAGAACATCATGCGTTGTCGGGCTGCGCGAGATCAGCGTCCCGCCCAGAAGATATCCGCGAGACTGGAACTGCCTTGTTTGAGTCGCAGCGGTTACCAGTCAGCCGTTGCTAGGCGGCTTCGCCACGCCGCCTCCTTCTTTGTTGGGTCGACTGTGCAGCCGCATTCCCAGCGGCGAAAGCGAGGGCGCATGCTTGTAGCGGGTCAGGAGCGGTGGCGCTTATTTCTCAGCCACGCGCCAGGTCTGAGGGCGTATATCCGCCGTCGCGTTCGCGATTCTATGGAAGCCGAAGAGGTATTTCAGGACCTGAGCCTGATCGTGATTGGGCATCGGGCGGCGCTGAAAGATGCCGAGCACTTCTCGGCCTGGTGTTACGCGGTCGTGCGTCACGTGCTCGCTCGTCATCTTCGAACCAAGCGCCGACGCGCCGAATTGCTCAGTCGCGTCGAGTTCGAGACATCGGTAGACGAGGTCGGTCACCGCGTGGATCCAGAGCGTGCGGCAACTGCCAGAGAGGCGCTCAGGACACTCGGAAAAAGCCTCGATCGGCCC
>DATHOI010000649.1:0-2040 GCA_035485095.1 Polyangiaceae bacterium
GTCGACCCCGCGCAGCCCTGCGTGTACGTCGTGAATCATCAGTCGATGGTCGACATTCTTGCGGTGTTCGCGACGCGGTTGCCGTATCTCTGGGTGAGCAAGGTCGAGAATTTCTACGCGCCGTTTCTGGGTTGGAACATGTGGCTCAACGGCTACGTCCCGCTCAAGCGCGGATTTCTACCGAGCATCTTGCGCATGGTGCGCTCGTGTTTGAGAAAGCTCGACGCTGGCCACAGCCTGTGCGTTTTTCCCGAAGGCACCCGCTCGTCTGACGGCAACTTGATCGAGTTCTATCGGGGCGCATTTTGGGTGGCCGCGCGAAAGCGCGTGCCGATCGTGCCCATCCTCGTCGAGGGCACGGGCGCGATCCTGCGTAAGAAGAGCTTGCAGATTCGACCGCAGCCCACACTGGTGCGCGTGCTGCGAGCGATCGAACCGGCCGAGGTCGGTTACGACGATCGCAAACTGCGTGATCTGGTTCGGGCTCGCATGGCCGACGCCTTGCTCGAGATTCGGCACAGCGCGCGCTGAGCGCTTGCGCAGGGGCCCCTCACGAAAAGGGGGAAAAACTGGGCTTACGGTGCGCCCGCCAAAAGCGCAGCGCCGCCCGCCTGCCTGGATGTGGTATGCGGGCAGCCTGCCCGAGGTGGCGTAGGTAAGTCATGCGGAACCCGCTGTATCTACGGAACAATCCAAGCGAAATCCGCTACGTCAATACCTACGTCGAGAACCGTTTCGCGGAGGAGAATGCCTACCTTCGCAAGCCTCGCCGAAATATCGAGCCGTGGCCGAAGTTCGAAGACGCCAAGCGCGAGCTACTGCCCGTGCCGAGCTGGCCAGGGCATGAAGCCGCCATCGAGTGCTACTGGCGCTGCTGGGAGATAGCGTTCCAGAATTTTCGTCCCGCTGACGAAGAGAACGGCTTCGTCACGGACTACTCGTCCACCATGTACGACGGCTGCTTGTACATGTGGGACACGGTCTTCATCGCGCTCTTCGGGCGCTATGGGGATCGCGCGTGGAAGTTTCAAAATACGCTCGATAACTTCTACTGCAAGCAGCACCCTGACGGCGGCATCTGTCGTCAGTTTCGCGAGAACAATGGCAGTGAGTGCTACAGCCGCTTCGACCCAGCGGGCAGTGGCCCGAACGTGCTCGGTTTCGCGGAGTGGGAGTATTTCCAGGCGTTTGGCGATCGCGCGCGGCTTTCCGAAGTGTTCCCCGTGCTCGTGTCGTACGGTCAATGGCACCGCCGCTACCGCACTTGGCCGAATGGCAGCTATTGGGGAACGGGCCTCGCGAGCGGTATGGACAATCAACCGCGTACGCCCGAAGGGGAGAGCATCGACCACGCCCACCGCACCTGGGTCGATACGAACATGCAGGCGGTGCTTGCCAATCGTATCGTGCTCGACATCGCGACAGTGCTCGACCGGCGTGAGGAAGTTCAGGACTTCGCCGATGAGAACGCGGTGCTCGTGCCCTGGATCAACGAATACCTGTGGGACGAGTCGACCGGATTTTATCACGATCTCCGTCGTGAGCAGACGCGTCTGACCGAGGTCAAAACCATCGGTGCGTTCTGGGCACTGCTGGCCGACGCCGTGCCCGCCGAGCGTTTGCCGCGCTTCGTCGAGCATTTGGAGAACGTCGCGGAGTTCAAGCGCGCGCATCGCGTTCCGAGCTTGTCCGCGGATACGCCGGGCTTCGACCCGGACGGCGGCTTGTGGCTCGGTGGCGTCTGGCCGCCCACCAATTACATGGTCGTGCGCGGGCTCGCCGCGCGCGGCTATGAAGATCTCGCCTACGAGATCGCCAAGAACCACCACGACAACATGGTCGCGTCGTTCGAAGCGACGGGCTCGGTCTGGGAGCACCACGCGCCCGATACCGAAGGTGAGGGGCGTGGTCGCAAAGACTTCGTCGGTTGGACCGGCATCACGCCCATCGCGGTGCTGTTCGAGTTCATCTTCGGGTTACGCCCGGAGTTCACCCGCAACAGGCTCACCTGGCACATCCGAGGGATCGAGGGGTTCAGCG
>DATHOI010000650.1:0-15680 GCA_035485095.1 Polyangiaceae bacterium
GGGGTGGCCGCACTGGGCCTCCGCACGAGACCTCGATCGCTAGTGGCTGGGCGTAAGCACCTCGTGCTAGCCGCTCGCTTTGACCTACTGCGTAGCGAACAGTGCGTGACGTTCCTGAACGACAAATCCCAAGTTCGTCGCGTTGACCAAGAAGAGGATCGTCAGTTATTGGCACTGGTACTTTCGTTCGCTTTCACCACGCCTCGTTGACCACGTTGGCTTCCGCAATGCTGACGAGCTCGGCCTGTGGTCTCCGAAGGAGCGCCACAGATTCATCTTCAATCGGGCGCTAGGGCGGATCGGGCGCGGGTCGCCGTGGAGACTGTTCCGAGGCCGCTCGCCGCAAGCGGCGGCGCAGCCGCATCGACTACAAAACCCGCCCAGTCTGCAGGCGCGGACACTGACACCGGAGAAAACGCGCGCTGTACTGTGCATGTGGCTGCTCCGACCACCGACGACCTGCTCGCCGCAATCCGGCGTTTACCGCACGAGGAGCGCTTGCGGTTGATTGACCAGGCTGCGCACGAGGCGGCCGAGGACACGCCAAAGCCGGCGGCAGTCAGCGCTTCGCCCGCGCCCTCATTGCTGGGGCTGATGGCAGACGATCCGGACGCAGGACTGCGCTGCCGCGAGCTGAAGCAGGACTGGACCACAGCGCAGCAGGCCCGTGACGCCTACTTGAAGTAGTGGGGGGGCCGTTCACGTATCCCGCCTCCTTCGGGCTGGCCCCTCGCTCGAGCCCGCGAAACGAGCTATCCTGGTGACATGATTCCGCCCGAGAGAGTCGAGGACCTCGTCAATGCCCACGGCGCGCTGGATGAGCCCACGACCGGCGCGATCTGGATAAACACGGGGGCCCCGGAGGTCTGGCTCGTCGAGGTGATCCCCACGATGAGCGATGACGAGAAGGTTGAGGAGCCGACGTTCTTCAGTCCCGGCGTCGAGTTCAGATTCCCTCTCGCGCTCATAGCCGGAAATCGACAAAGCCTTGAGGCCGCGCTGCGCCGCAAGCCGGATCTGGCGCGCGCCGTGCTCAACGGGCGGGTGATGCTCGATCGCGGCGACGCGAAGCCCCTCGTCGAGCTCGCACGCGAGCTGTCGCCCGCCGCCTGATTGGATGGGCGACGAGGAACTGAAGGCCTGGCTACGTCAGGCGCGAGCAGACCTAAAACGCGGGCCGCAGCCAGGGCGGCGATGAGTGCCATCGCCGTTACTGGTTGCAACAGGCGAGCGAGAAAGGCATCAAAGCGCTCGGGTTGTGCCTGACGGCGACGCCGTGGTCCATCGCCGTGGTCCATCATCAGTGAGGTGCAACGGTAGAGCACGATGCCGAACTTCCACGGCTCGTCTCACCAGAAGTAGACCGGACCAAATGACTATTGCCGGCAACCTCATTCGGTTGATACCGACTGGGCGGTGGGTGGGAATCCCAGAAACTCCCAGAATTGGCACTAACCATGGCAAAGCGCGCGCTCATCGCTGCAGTGCTGGCCGCGCTAGCGGTACTAGCGGACTTTTTGCTTCGGGGAGCGTTTCAATGGAAGGAGAGTATCGCGTCAGCCACAATTGGCGTGATACTAGGTCTGGTTCTCGACGTGGCGACGGACTTGCGCGAGTCGCTATCCAGACTCGAGAAGGTCGCGGAGCGCGCGGACGCGCGACTCGCGCTCGTGACCGAGCTTCCTCTCCTGGAGCTCGGGAGACCAGACACGGGACACTTTGAAGTTCTCTGCAGGCTGATCGGCGATGCACTCAAGAGCGTGCGTGTCATGGCCAACGTGGATTCAGTACGCTACTTGGGGTACCTAGAAAGGGCCCTATCGATTAGCAGCATGTACGAAGGTGTCCAACGTTTCCCAATCAGATGGTTCAGGCAAGGAGCCGCGCCCTTCTACCTCGATCGGCTACGTGGAAAGTCGATGGAGCGCAAGGTTCGCCTTTTCGTTATTGACGACGGGCAAGTTGGGCAAATGCACGACGATTTGGAAGACAAGGAACTCCTGGCGTTCTATTGGGAACGCACCGGAACTGACGTACATAGCTATTGGATAGGCGCATCCGAACTACGGGCGGCAGGGTTGCCCGTGGTCGACGATTGCGCGCTCTACGACAAGCGTCTTTTGATCGAATACGACGAGGCGCGACGAGTGTTGAGTTTCTCGGTGGGCGAGGACAAGCAAATCAAAGACGCATCCAAACTCTTCAGTCGCATCCACAAGCAAGAGCGCCAGGAAATGCCGCCCTTCTTTCGGGAGATTCCGCGCCACCCACGACAAGTGGTCGCTGGGTTGAAGGAGCGAGATGTTCGATTAGATGCGCCCTGAACGAGCGAACGATCAGAGCAACGCGCAACGCCGCGCTGCCGCGATGTTCCCAAACCCCGCCGCAGTCCCCACGACAGCCTGTATTCATTGCTACTCGGTGGACCGCCGGGATGAACCCGCCAGGCAGGCAAACGACGCAAAGGCGTATCCGGCAAGAGCTTCGTCACCGGATTCAAAGACCGGCGAACGCGCCGGCTGTTGAAAAAGTCGGCGTCGCGATGAATGTGTTCGCTACCACATTTTGCGACCACTTCATTGGAAGGGAGATACGAAACTGGGCCGCGTTGAGAACCTTGATATCGACGAACGGAGTGAGCGATTCGGCTGTAATTTGGCCACTTGCACAGTTCGCGAAACCGTCACAACTAAGCGACTGACCCGACAAACCCAATACAACCCCAGGCAGAGCACCCGATTTTCGGTAGTCCGCATTCGAAGCGCGGGCCGCCGTCTCAGGCAAGGCTGTCCATGCCATCCAAGCCAGAGTGGCACCACCGCCCGCGTAGTTTGCCAACTGGGTATACGGAGCTCCGTTCGGCCGGACGCGCCGAGCCTGCGCGAAGATCTCGAACTCGAAGCGCTCGTGCGGACGAAAAAGCACACTCAGCTCCGCCCGAACTCCGCCCCATGGCTCCAGCAGCGCGATGGTCGTGCCAGTTTTGTCTAGAGGATTCGGAGCTGTTCCACCCGGATAGAAGTCATAGCCCACGGTCGCCATGACCTGAGGGACCCACGTCGCATCAAGCTCGTGCCAGAATTCGCTACGAATATTTCCATCGAAGCACTTGGTCAGGGCCTGCTTCCATTGCTCAAAGGCCTTCTGCGCGGCGGCGTCGCGTGCCGTGCTTTCCGCCACTTGAAGCGCCTCGTATTCTGCCTCGGTCTTGTCCCGCGCTTGCCGCGCAAGTTGAAGCGCACTCCTCGCTTCGTCGCGGTGTAGTCGCCCGTTGGACACTGCGGTCGCAAGACTGGTTTTGTCGGGGCCGGTCGACTCGGCCAGCGAAATCATCGCATTTTCAAACTCATTTTCCGCGGTCGCCAGGGCATCGCTATCCCGCTTGACGAGCGCGTCAGCCAACCCTACCTGCTTCTTCTTCTCTTCCGAGGCCGTCCCCATACCGACCGCTTCGGGAACGACGGGGTATTTGTTGTCCCCGCACTTGGCAGCGGCTACCAAGTGGCGCCAGATTGCGCTGCCGCGATCTCCCCTCATCGCGAATGGATTGTATGAAAGACTCAGCGCGGCTGTAGTCAGGTTCGTGGCAGGGTCTGTCACTGCGGTGATCTTCGCTTCACTCAGTACGTCGATGTAGTCAGGCGCCAAGTAGCCGGGCATGACGGCTACGCGGAACTGCGCACCACTCGGTGCAGCCTGAAGCACGGCACTCGCAAGGTTTGACGTCGCAGCGGCCAGCTTCGGTGCAACACCCGGCACGACGTCGACCATTTGGATGAGCGTACCGGGAACATTGTCCGGTGCGGCTGCGGCCTTCGCATGGACAGGCGTGTCGGCGGGAGAAGGGTCCGCAGACGCGGACGCCGAGACTGACAACGCAACAAGCATTGACAGAATTGTCGCCAGCCATCGCGTAGCGCGTTTGCGACTGTAGACTCGCCCAACTCCGACTCTCACGATATCGTTACCGACTTCCGTACGAACCATAGGTCGTCGCCTATGCTCAGCGAGTCACTATGGTCGACTTGGAATTGCCGGCCGGTCGTGTCGTCCTTTATGCCGATGACGATGTTCCGTGCGGTTCCATTTCCGGGACCGATTGCCGCTTCAACAAGAAACGTCTGCCCATTGCTCGGAGCCGGAATGTTGAAGCGCGCGGCCGGAGGGTTTCGCACCTCGTCCGAGTCAATCTGCAGACCGTTCACGCGGAGAGCGAGAACGGTCAAAGGGGCACCCACCCAGAAGATGTCGAGCTCGAACGAGTTGGTGTGTGCTGCGAAGAGGTTCGCGAGGTCAGTCGTTGCATAGTCGTTGCTGCTCATTTAGTCGTCCTTCGATGGTTTAGGGAGACGCGGGGCACGGGCTCGGTGAGCTGCCGGAGGCTCCAGAATTGATCGCTACGGTAGCGGCACTGCTCCCAGCGACGGCTTCGACAACGACCGGTGGCATCGTCGGCCCTGCGCTCGACTGCTGTAGCGTGACATAGGCCGTTGCGGTGCCACTCTGAGACGTGATCGCGCTGGCCGGCGCGATTGTCGCGGGGGCGCCCATCATGGTGGTCGCAGGTATTGGGAACGCGATTGAAAAAGCCACTGGAAGACCGGGGAAGGGCCCGGTAAGACCATTCCCCGTATAGTTTACGGTTGCGGTCACCGCATACACGTTGCTCTGTGGCGTCGGCTGCTGTGCCCACGTGAGGCAGGCAATCGTCGCCGGATTGGCCAGATCGTCTGCAACCGGAAACCATTGGACTTGCGCACCGCCCGAGACTTGGAGCAAGGCGTCGGCGCCCCAAGGGACCAGGATCTTCGCTTGTGCCAAGCCACTCTTGTCAGTGAAGACCGTTACGGAACCAGGCGGGCTCGAACCGGTAGTCGCCGAGGCGGAGGAACCAGACGATGATCCGCCTGCGGAAGCCGACGACCCACCTGTGGAAGCCGACGACCCAGAGGCTGTCGCCGAGGCTTGAACAACGCCAAGCGTGACGGGAAGGCCGCCGAGTGGCGCGGTGCAAAGTGAAGGTGGGTTGACTTGGACAGCTACGGCATAGATCTGACCAACACTTCCAACTTCGCCATTGGCCTCGCCGACTTCCGTATCCGGGGCCAATGAGATGAGCTGAAACATGACTGGGGCGACAGTCGTCGATACGGTAATTCCCCCCGTCGTGGCGCCGATCGCCGAAGCGACGACGTCGCCTTGCGTGCCGTACGGGACGAGAGCGTAGGCAGTCGCGTTGCCATTTTGATCCGTCAGCGACGTCGACGGACTAACGGCGATCGTGGCGGGCTCAGCTGAAAAACTCACGTTCAGGTCAGAGGCGCCAGAATGGACTTCGACCGGCACGACAACGCCCGTTGCTCCGCACGTGATGCCCTGTTGGGTTTCCGGCGCCGTCAGCTGCGTGATCGTATCGCTATTTCCGCACGACGTGACGACTCCAACCAGGACTAAGGCCAATAAGTAGGTCAGTCGCACTTGCGGAGTTGGGAACTTGGGCTGCATATCTTCCTTCCAGAACCAGTCTCTTTGCGACAATTTAGCGCGACCACTCATCAGTGCGGCACGCGCCCAACGCTACCCTCGCGCGCTTGGTCCTCACGCCACGAGCTGCTTGTGCTACTGCTTTGAGGGCTGTTCCCTGACGCAGAAACGGCACCGCTCGACGCGAGCTCCAGCAACGGCCGTCAAATTCGACCGTGACGAGTGCCCAGCCGAGTTCGGGACGCCTCGCATCTGCGTTAACTCGCGTGGCGCGCCTCCCCGCCGCTCGTGTTCAAGCCTCATGCGCTGTGCCTGAGAGTCGAACCTTTCGGGTGTACTTGCCATGCTGTCAGGTCCGCTGCGGGGCCCACACTAGCTGAACTCTGTACTGGGATCGATGCGAGCGTGATAGTCATTTCTCCAATTCAGCTTGCCCGCGCGGAGGCAACAAGAACACGTCCTCGCGCACGGACTTCCGTGGGCGACGTTCAACCTCGCCGGAGAAACGCCGAACGAATCACCGATCATCGAGTAGCAGTATTTCGGGGCCTTCTGGACGCGGATCTTGGCAGGCCCGACCGGCTGCTCCGCTACTACCAAGCCTCCGAACGTTTACAGGCCGAGTAGCGCAGGGAGCAGCGCGAGGAGCTTCGGGACGACGGTCTGCACGAAGAACTGCTCGAGCTGATCGCGTAGGTGTTTTGCGGCCGCCTCCGCGCGGATCAACGCCAATATCTTGACCGAATTGACGACATCCTTCGCCGCCGCAACGAACGCCTGTTTAGTCGCGGGATCCGTGGCGGTCGCGGCGCTCACATTCAGCCCGACCAGATCTTTGGCGCGCGCTTCAAGCACGGCTTCGTCCGCCGGCTGCCATAGATCCGCGAGAAATTGTTGACCTGCGGCTTTGAGCTCCTGCTTCACGTCGTCTTCGAGTGACATTGAGTCTTCTCCCCGTCAGCTCGGCGGCGCGGCCGGTGTTGAAGTTGAACTGGGCGCAGGCAGAACCGCCCCCGCCGGGGTGTGCGCGCCGAGCCACGCCTTGCAGTCTGCGGTCCAATCCCCTGTGGACTTGCTGCATTGGCAAGCAGGCGACGCGGCTTCCGCGGTCCCACCCGCGACGTCGATTTCACATTGGAGCAAGGAATCAGTCGTGACGAGCTGCTTCTTGATCGGGTCCGGAAGCGGCGCATATTGCCCGTCTGCACGCGCGGGCAGCCCCCCTGCATAGAGCTTCACCGAAGCCGGCACGGACGCGCATGCGCACATCGTAACGAGCGCCAACAAGAAGCAAGGACGGTTCAGTGAACTGACGCCCTTCGCACGGACATCATTCACCCACGAAAAAACACGTATCGACATCACTGTCCTCACTCGCTGCTTGAGAATCTCGAGACACCCAATCCTCGTGCCACGTTAAGCACGTCCCACGCCGACCAAGAATAGTCATTTTGTACGAATCCAGTCGTCGATCTCGCTACGATTGCCGTCAGGCGGCGGCGCTAGGCTGATTGGACTCCGCGGCATCGACCTTTTGGGCAAGGACTGGGCGCAGTGAGCTCGCGCTGCTGAGCAGGTTGAACCAGAAAGGCGCGCCCAAGCTGAGCAGTACGGCAGAAGCGATGATGCCCCAAATATGCTTGTCGAAATTCAGGCCGGGATAAGGAGACGGGATGAGCTGAAACTGGGCGCTACCGAGCTCAGTTTGGATCCCTTTCGCCTGCCCGATCAAGCCGGTGAACGTCGCGAAGGTCGATGAGTTCGCATCGGTGCCGGGTGTTGGCGGCGTGCTCAGCGTGGTCGTTGCACGCTCTTGGATCGCTTTGGCGCTGACAAGCAAGGACTCGCGGAGCGCCGCGCTCGATGACAGCTGCGACAAGAGGTCGAGCGTGTCCAAGTGGAGCGCGAAAGCCAATCCGAACGAGAGCACGATCGTCGCGCCCCGCATCATGCCAGCGAAGCGATGAGCGACGCGGTCCATCGCGGCGGAAAACCAGTCCTCGACGAACGCCTCGGTTGCGCTCAATTTTTCCTCGATTTTCTCGATCTTATCGAAGGCACCCTTTGCCTTGAGCAGCTTGAGCACTCGTGTGAGCTCGCTCTTCTGAATCGCAGGTGCGAGCCGCTTCCCCACCACGCCGTCGGAGAGCAGCGGATGAAGCAGCACCTCATCCGCGACTTTCGCGCTCTCCTCCGGGGTGAAGTTGCTACCCTGGATAAACATCTCCCGCAGCCCTGCGCGGAGTTGAGTTCCTCGCAGATTGAGCACGGCCGAGATGGTCTGTGTACCGACCATGACGAGCATGCTCACCCCCAACATGATGGTGGCGAACGAAATAACGACATCCAGATTGTTCAGCATGGTTCCCCTCGCTCCAATTCTTCAATTGAGATCGCTACGACAGTCAATGAGCGCTCCGTGGCGCTATCGAACGCAAGATACCGCACATGTTGAAAGCGTGTACCGTGGGCTCTTGGTTCGGATCTTGATATTCAATCAGCGCATATGTCTGAATCGTGCCGAGGCAGGCATAGCTATTGTAGGTCGAAGTAAAACGGCGATTCGCGCCAGCGGTGAGCAAGCTATTTCGGAAATTCGCGTTGTCGACGAGAAACGTCACACCAGCAAGGCTCTTGAAACCACCTCGGACCGAGCTTTCGACCGGAGATAACAAGTACCCATATTCATCCCGGCCGCGTTCGTCCTTGAAGCCGAGCGCTTGAGTCTTGGCTTCGAAACGGATCGGGTCTTGCTCGGTGGCGGTCGTCAGGCGCCGGTTGATCTCGGCGATGTTTGCGGACCAGAACGCCTGCCGCAACAGAACGCCGTCCAGAATGCGCTTGTTCGCGGCGACGGCCTCGTTGGCCGCTTGTTGCTCTGCTGCCCTCTCGGAGGTGAGCAGCGCTGCTTTGGTCTCATTCTGGGCGTTCGCATTGCTCAGCGCAGTGCTGCGATTGAAGAGCAACGTCGTCTGGGCTTCGGCCTCATCTTGTTGCCGCTTCAGAAAGTACGCCAAAACCAGCGCACCCGCCAAAAAACCAGTCGCCACGATCGCGAGCACTCGGAGCTGTTTGACGGCCTTGGCCAGCGCCACGCTCTTCTCGCGTTGTATTTTCGCGAGCAGCTCGGCCTGCAAAAGTGCTGCGTCCCGACGCGCCGTTTCGGCGGCTTGAGCCGCTTTGAGTTGTGCTTGGCGCGCAGCCTCGACGAGCTCTTGCTTCTGCACGAAGCGAGTGCGCCAGTCGAGAATAGCAGGAGCCAACACGTCATGCAGAATCTCGACCAACTTGCGCTCGGGAGCCGCTGGTGGCCCGGGCAAGACACGGAGCACGCGCGCGTGCTCGCTCGACAGCTGCTTGACGATCGGCTCCACTCGAGAGGCGCGTTCACCCGCTGTGCGCTGCAAGTCAGTCACGTCGTACGCAATCTTGCTTCCACTCGGGGTTACGAGCCGGTCGAAGAGCTCCGAGCACAGCGCTTGGTCCTCCACGGGCAGCGCGTCGAGCACCTCGTCGAGGTGAGTCTTGACAATCGTGCGCGCGCCTTTCAGGCTGTCCATGGTGGCCGCGCGCAAGGTCTGCGAACCACTCTTGCGCTCCAGCAGCCAGAGCTTCGACATGACCAGCTGTAAGATGGGCGCTTCGATTCGAGCGCCCGACTCACCGCTTTCATTCACGCTCGTCTTTACTTCTTCCAGCACGGTCGAGATCAACTCGCCCTCGATGCTGACGTCTGGCTCGTCTTCGAATTGTCGATTGAAGATCTCGAGCGGCTTTTCGATCGCCTCCCGCGCCGACTCGAGATCGAGGTGCTCTAGCGGCAAAGTATTGGCGAGCAAATTGGGGATTCGTTTGCTGAAACGGTCGAGCCGCGCGAGCGAATCCTCCCGCATGGACAGCAGGAATTTCGCACACGGGCTCGCGCGATTGATCGCACGAGCTAGCTCGGCGTCGAAGGACCGCTCGTCCGAGCCATTTGGATTGTAAAGAAAGAATTCCTCGAACTGGTCGAGGATGATCAAGAGCGGCGCGCCCAAGCTCTCAGCGAGAGCTTCCAACAGAACGTCGAAGGGCGAAGCTTCACTCGCTAGCTGGAGCTCCTTGCTCAGTGTTCTTTTGACGGCAGCGACACAACGCGCCTTCAGATTCTCCAAGAAGACGGGCGACTGCCAGTCTCTAAACGCCACCACTGCCGTGCCTGCGGTCGAGTTGAGCGAAGGCATGACGCCCGCGAGCAGAGCGGAGGTTTTGCCGACCCCGCTCGCGCCATACAGCACGGTGAGCGGATTGGCTTTGAGGTTCGCCGCGATGACGCGTGTGCTCCGCGCGCGCCCGAAAAAATAAGGCTGATCCTCCGCGGTATACGGCAAGAGGCCGCGATAAGGGCAGAAGCTCGGAGGCGCTAAGCTCATTCGGTGTCTCGAGCAGCCTGAAGCTCTTCCACGAAGCGCTCGATGGCGAGTTGAAAGAGTTGAACACCGCGGCGCTGCCACAGAAACTGCTCGACTTGCGGCGGGCGCCGATCGATTGCCCAGGACGGCATTGCGAGTCGCTCTTGGTCATCCGCCGCAGGCACGTAGCTGAGCCGGTCTCTGAGATTCCTGAGCACGACGCGCAGGTTCCAGTCCCTGAGCCCGTAACCCAAAAACAAGAAGCTCCGCTCTGCGAAGTGGTTCAGAAAAATCGCCGGAATCGCGGAGCGCGTCGTCATGCGCGAGAGGAACTCCACGTAGTCCTCTTCCGTGATCACGTAGCCGTCCCATTTCTCGTTCTTGGGGCTCATCGTGCCGTGCATCTTGTAGATGACCGTCACTTTCTGGAGATCGATATCGAGCTGATTGGCTTGGACGATCTTCGGCTCATCGTGCCCGTGCTCCCACCAAAGCAGCGAGTTTGCATACGCGCGAAGGTCCGTCGGATACGCGACCAGGTCGTACGGCTTTCCAGCGGCCTGAAAGGCCTTCTCCAGAAGCGTGTCGTAGTTCGTCACCGCGATCACTTGTGGGGCCTGAACCGATGCAAGGAAGTGGTGGAGCGCCCCTGGCTCGGCGTGGCGGTTCAACGCGATGCGTAGATACTCGCGCAAGCGAGTGCGCCCGATTCGCTCCGCGCAGTAGGACGCAACGCGCGCCAAGTCGTCGCGTTCGTTTCGCTCGGCCGCTGGGAAAACGGCGGGGATCGCAAGGAAGTCCGCCAATTCCCGCGCGTTCGGGAAGAACTCGGCAGTCTTGGACCAGGGGACGTTCTCGGGTCGACCAGCGAGCGACGCACCTGCTCCCAAGAACGGCACGATGCGACCCTCCGCCATCAGATTCCAGATCTCACCGTAAGGTGGGCCTAATTCGTCTGTTTCATCGGGCATGGCGACTCGCGCCGGTCGGTCGCGATCAATCGCGCACCTCCGGGCGCTGGCATCTAATCAGGACGCAGCTTCGTCTTCGATGGTCAATTGTTCGAGGCCGCGGAGCAAGCCCTACGGAGGCTGTGGAAGTCCACCGGCAACGTCTCCTCGGTCTCCGTGTGGACCTCGTGACGAGTGACGCCAGCCGTCTTCAGGTCACGCCTCAGAGCTGCGGCATGGGACGTCTTCCCTCTGATCTTCGTGAGTTCGTAGACAAAGTGGCTCGCGATCGGCGAGCGCAATGTCGTCGTCGTGGTTGGTCTTGACGCGAACGTCTGCGACCATACGCTTGCCTCGCCTGTCGAACGGCCGCACAGGCCCCTTTCAAGCCTCTGCGCAGGCCGATACTAGAGCTGGCGATCAGCACCGAAGATTAGCTTGGCACTCACGGCATAGCGATACGAGAGATCGGTACGGTGATATTGTGTGTCCCAACCGTCGCGCTTGAAGATATGCCGAGTGCGCTCGGCAGTCAGGTCGAAGCCATTCGTGCGCAAGAAGATGTAATCGAGCTCGTTGCTCCGACCGGTGTTGCTCGTCGCGAGCTGATTGTCCAATCTGGAATCGTCCAACGTGATGCGTAGCCCCCCGCCGTTTTCAGCACCGAGCGTGGCCAGCATCTCGCGGTAGCTCTCCGTTTCCAAACCGCAGGCGTCGGCCATGCGCGGGGTTCCGAAGTCCCCGCAAATGATAAAGGGCACATTGGGCTCCAAATGAGGAGTGATCAAGCGGTCTCGAATTTCGCGCATCTGCTGATCCCGAATTGCCTGGTTCTTATCGGTGTAGGTCGGTCCTTCCTCACCTTGCAAATGGGTGGTGATCAGTCGGAATGGCGTCGCGCCGCACGTACCGGACACGAGCAGTGCGCCCTTGCGCGAGAAGCACTCCCAGGAGTCGCATTCGCCGAACTCAATCTCCTGGTAGTCGGTCAATGGATATCGACTGAGTAGCCAGACGCCGCTATTGAGCTTGGGTGACCAGGAATTGTTCGCGGGGCCATAGCGGTAGGGATAGCGAGCGTCGAGCTCCGCCTCTAGGACGTCACGCGCAGCGGTGTCGAAGACCTTCTGCAAGCACAGAATGTCGAAGTCCAACGCCGGATCGAGCAACGTGGCGGCGATGGCTGCGGCTCGCGGCACGTTGCGCGGGCTCTCCGAAATCCACTCGGGCATCATGAAGATGTTCCAAGTGAGGATCGAGATCGCGCGCTGCTTTGGGCACGCATCGAAACGTCTGGGGTCGGGTCTTGTCACTGGTAGAATCTGCGCGGAGGCGCAAGACAGCGACCCAGTAGCGGCGAGGGCCGCAAGGAAGTAACGTCTCGACAGCTCAGAGCCATGAGCGCTAAGAGTCATTTCACGTCGACAGTCCCATTGTGTCGAGCAGGTCGCTCGAGAACAGGTGACGTGCGTCGGGCGTAGGCAGCCACTTAGTGCGTTGGGCTAGCCAGGTTGCGAGCGATGGCCCGTAGGCCTTCTTCAAGAAGCTTGGATCTTGACGCAGTTTCTGGCCCCAATGAAGTGTGTACGGAACGTTGGCGCTGTCTAGGTTTGCCCAAAAGGCGTTCATCGCGTTCGTCGTTCCATCGGTCGAGAGCGCGTCTGTTTCGACTGTGCACACGATCCGCGCCTTCTCCGCTGCACGCGTGACGTTCGGACTTCGTGTAAACGCCAGCGTTGCGGTTGAGGACTTTACGAAGCGAAACGCCAAGATACCCGCGTACAGATTTTGATCTGCAGCGTCACAGAGGATGTCGGCCGCGCGTGGAACGTCCGCCAGCTCGAAGCCCAGCTCCATGCTGATACCTCCGGTTCGCAATGAGGTGTCGCCAAAAATGGCTGCAGGAGTCGCGATCCTTCCAGACACGGTCGGCACTTCTAGTGACAAGAAAAAAGGCACGGCCGCCTCAAGTGCGGCGCGGTCGATCGGTCCAGGGAATTTGTCGAGAAGCCCTGCGATAGTGCCCAAAATACCTGCAGATGGCGTCGACGATACGCCGCCCGGATCGGGAGGCTGTGGAGCAAACTTGCGCTTATACATGACTCGCGCACAGACGCCATTGGCACCATCGGCGCGATGGTACGGGTCGACGACTAACTCGAAGTGGAATGGCCGCTCATTGCCGGGGGGCAACGCGAGTGGGGCTGTGTCGATGACGCCGCCCGCTATCAACTGCATGGCAGCGGAGAAATCGATCTTCTTGACATACTCCTCGAGCATGAAAGTGTGCTCGACCTCGAGCATGTAGGCATGCACGATACCGAAGCTGCCGAAGCTTACAAGCGTAGCATTGAACATCGCGTCATCGCGAACTAGCTCGGCGCCGAGCATAGCGACGAACGCGTTCGTGACAATCGGACGCGAAGCGCGCTCGAGCCACACGTGGCGCCCGGCCGCGCCAATTAGATGGATCCCAACGACGTAGTCCTGCATTGCGCCGACGTCGATTGCCGAGCCGTGAGTGCCCGTTGCAATTGCTCCCCCCAACGTCTGCCCGTTGCTCGCGCCACACGTGGGCAAATCAAAACCCGCCGCCATGAGCTGTTCGTGGAAGTCGACCACGCGCGAACCAGCTTGGGCGAACACAAATGGACGCCCCTGATTCGCCGCGGGGTCAACCGCGCCGTCGGGCAGGTTCATTACGGATTCGGTGAGGTTGGTAGTATCGATAACATGGTCTTGCAGGATCGCGACGGGCGATAGCGACCATAGACCCCCGAGGGCTCTCACCCGTCTCTTCAGCGTCTCCGAGTCGGCGACGATCTGAAGCAGTGCGTCCAGTCCTGGTCGCCAGCTATTCGCGGGATCGCGGGTGCCATCAGCTCTCAGGTTGCGCGGCGTGTAGAGGCGCGCCGAGGTGACCGCGGGTACGGTCTGGTGCATGTTCTGCCAAGTGACATTGGGCCGGAAAGGGACTGAAGCCATGGTCGAATCTCCTAGTGCGCGGGCGCAGGCGCAGCCGAGTGCGCGCTAGCGGCTGTCGGCAGCGTCATTGTTCCGCCCGACGCTGCCGGGCTATCAGAAAGACAATAGACGGCGATATCGAGATCATTGCGATCGAGGACTGTCACGTCGACGGAACCGATTCCGTTCGGGCAATCCGGGTCGCGCACTTGTACGTCGGTAACGCCATTCACTACCGGCGCGGCGTTCACGGATTTGGCCGTGTAGTGATCAGGAAGTGGGCTGACACCACGGCAGTTTCCGCTGGGATTCGAGGAGCAGACACGCGCGGTCCAGGGGCCGCCACATGCTGCGCAGGCACTGCAAACAAGTACGAGAAAAGACAAATTGCAGAGTTGATTTGCTGCTCTGGTCTTCCCTTGCACACGACTCTCGACCCTGCGAAGCGCAAGCGCACCGACTGTTTTGAACCAAGCCATATTGGCTATCCTCATCTGCATCGGGCTAACATGATATTTCCTACCAAACCATAGTCATGTTTTCATGTTTTCGATCACGTGAGGGGCCCGCCAAACGCCGAGCGACGTTTTCCGACCTCACATCGTTTGCTCGAGTCGCGTGGGTGAACCTCCGCGGTCGCCGGGTCAGTCTCGCGTCCGCGCGGACACGGTGACCATCAAGAGTCGACAGCACTTGTTTGCTGAATCATCCAAACGAGCGTCTCGTTCTTCTGGTCGACCTGAATCCCGTCGGGATCGACCCCAGCACCACCGATGCTGAATGTCGCCCCCTGCTTCATAGCAAAGCCGCGCGTCGCCACGCTTCGCGACCCCTCGCTGGACCAGTACGAGTTAATCCGATGCATAGTCATTTGTCGACGTTTCTCCGGGCGCGATTCGATTTTGCCACGACGCGTTCGGGACTGTCTCGCCACACACCGTGGCGTCCTTCCGTCGTACACGGAGCAGAATCACCAGGACCTGCGCAACCGGTACTGATTTCGTCGCGCCGAGTCAGCGGCCCGGGCAGTGGGCACGCCAGTTGCTTCCGGATGGCCATGGCAATTGTCATTGAGATTGCGCAGGGCGACGCGATGGCGGTGGTACTCACGAGTGCCGTTTTCGGATCGTGCCTCACGCCAGCGAGCACGACGTGTTCGGCTTGACCGCGGTCGTGCGCCGCCTCGGCACAGAGAGCGTGCAGGGGATGCGCGTACTCCGCGACGTCGAGGTGCTCATGCGCGATGGCGTGCGCCTGAGCGCGAACGTGTACTTGCCCGAGGCAGCAGAAAAATATCCGACCGTAATGTCTGTCACGCCGTACGGTAAGGATCGACTTCCCGACACCCGCACCATGCTGTTGATGCGAATCGCCGGCGTGCGGTTCGGGCGCCTCGACTGCTCGCGGTGGGCCGGCTTCGAGTCGCCGGATCCACTCTTTTGGACGCGTTCAGGCTACGCCGTCGTGCAGGCGGACGCTCGCGGGATGCATGCGTCGGAAGGCACAGCCGGCGTTCTCACCGATATCGATGCTGCGGACTACGCGGAGCTCATCGAGTGGGCTGCGCGGCAGGACTGGTCGACCGGGGCAGTCGGTTTGATCGGCGTATCCTACCTCGCAGTGTCTCAATGGCGCGTGGCGGCGCTCGCGCCGCCGAGTCTGAAGGCGATCGTTCCGTGGGAGGGTTTCACGGATGCTCTACGCGAGCTCGGGTATCAAGACGGCATTCCGGAGACGGGCTTCATCCGAACCTGGTGGACATTTCGCATGAAGCGGGGAACGCACCCGGGCTCGAGGATGGCGGAGGATTTTCCAGCCGACCGAGATCGACACCCATTCGACGACCCGTATTGGGCGGCAAAGCGCCCCGCGCTCGAGCGGATAGAAGTAC
>DATHOI010000651.1:0-3179 GCA_035485095.1 Polyangiaceae bacterium
CTGCTCCGCATGTGCAATGTTGCATGCGAAGACCAAGGTCTTTTTCAGCATTTCCTTAGATCCAACGTAAGCCTCCACGATCTGTTGGTTGCGCTCTGGGTTCATCGCCAGCATGCCGAGCGTGGCCGAGCCAACGTCACCAAGGACGCGGCGCTTTCCGACTAGCTCGACTCCGGTTCGCTCGGTCGGCAAAATGACAGGTCTGGCAATGTGTCCTGCGTGTACCAGATCGGTGAACGACGAAACTTTGTCGAGCGTCTCGTATGAGGTCGAGCGGTTCGGCGTCGCGGTCGCGCCGAGAAACACCGCACGGTCTGAATATCGCTCGTACAAGGCCGAATGCATGGCGGCATGCTCGCCCCAGTGACACTCGTCGCAGATGACCACGTCGAACTCTTGTTCGTAGAAGGCGCCGCATGCCTGTGCATGCCACGTCTGAATGGTCGTAACGACGATTCGTCCGTAAGCCGATTGATTCAGAGTGGGCAGATGTCGACGGGCGCTCGAGCCCACCGTACTGAGGTACTCTTGGGTTTCGGGGTGATGCCGTATCAGATCATTGCCGATTTGGGCGGAGATATCCCACGTGTTGCCGACAACCAGCACGCGGCGTCGAAAGGTTTTCGCGTGATACGCAGCGATCTTGGAGATCACCGCGGTCTTTCCACCACCAGTTGCGATGCATATTTGGCCGCGGGCGCCGACGCACGCCAAGCACGAGAATACGATCGCGGCGCTGGCAAGGCGATGCTGGTGCGGCCAGAGAACACGAGCGGTTCCGTCGATGTGAATTTGATGCCGAAGAACGGGCGTATCGGAGACAGGTGAGTTCATGATGATTCCATCGAGTGCAGACGTCCGCGCACGCGTGTCTGCGCGAATCTTCGAAGCGTGCAGCGCGCGCGGGCGGTTAACCTATTTGGTGACGCGATCGAGGGCTGCCGGCTCCACTTGGAGCGCAGCAGCAACGCGAGTTCGCTCGTCTGCGGTTAGGCGCGCGTAGCCTCGTTCGGCGCGTGAGAGGCGACTCTGAAGAATACCCGCACGAAGTCCGAGCTCGTCCTGAGACATGCCGCGCGTGCGCCTTAGTTCACGGAGAGCGGGGGCGATCCGACGTAACTTTCGAACATCAGCCATGCTGAGTTCATAATCATGCCCAGCGTAACGGTGCCGATATCGTCTAACGATTGGCGGACCACAGTCCTTCTGGCTCTGGGCAATATGATGATGCAGAATGCGCGTCGTGGCACACGGCTCAGCCCTATCAGACCTTCAACGATTGCTATCGGAACGACGTGCGGTTGAGCCCGTTCTTAAGCTGCTTCGTCCAGGAACAATGCCCGGCGATTCTTCGTTCGACCTTCTCTGGACTGAACTGCTCTTGCGCAAAGGGTGCGCGGTTTCTGTCGTTCCGGTGTTAGTGAACGAGCTGGCGAACAGCGAACTATTGGAGCTCGCGCGGGGACAGTACTTGGAGGCATACGCGACCGCGTTTGCAGCCATTCACGCCGCTTGGCGATTGGACACTAAACCGCAGCTGAAACAAATCTGGGCACCGCTCACGCCGGCTATGGCTCCAGTCGCGACGGCCTTCGGCACCGCCGTGGCGCAATGGCTAGACGACGGCGGGGCTGAACACTTCGCTCAAATACCGACAGTCGCGGACCTCCTCATCGACAAGCGACGAAATGGTGTGATTCGCTCTGTCGAGAAAGGGTTGCTCTTCGCTGTAGACGATGACGTCGGATGGGCCGGGCAGAAGCGCCGGGGCGTCGAGCAGAGCGCCGCGCGCGCCTTCACTCCGATGCGCCCCATGTCTTCTATAGCCGCATCCGTAAGGAAAGCCCGAACTACGCGAGCCAGCATTGGTTTATCGCGTGCCGTCATTGCGCGCGAAGGACACGGACTGTCGCAGCAGCGAGTACGCAGGACCATGCTCTTCGGAGTTCTGCGGCCGCTGCACCCCCCAGCTGTCGGTGAAGCCCGCAAGATGCTTCGGTGGGCTGCAGTTGCCGCAGCGCCGTCAAAGAAGGCGCCGCGCAAGATCTTGAAGGAAGGCGGCCTCGCCGCTTCGCAGTCAGAGCTCGAGGCCCTGATGCCTGCGCAACTGGCAGCGGTCGTTTCAAGCATTGTCCCGAAGCCGCGCGGTCGCGCCGCTCCGACGCGTGAGATTCTCCTAGGACTCTGTCTTGCGCTCCACCTCGACACCGCATGGGATTCGTCGAGATTCCGAGAGTTGGGGCGTGTCTCCGGCAAGACGGTGCTCGAGCGCGTGAGGAGTTGGCAAGCCGCCGGCGTTTGGGACGCTGTGCTGGCAGCGTTCGCGGCGGCAGGTGTCGCTCTCAATGACGAGAGGGTACAAGCAAAACGGCTCCGTCGACCGCGAAGGAGAGTCAATCGTTAGACGATAGCGGCTCCATTTCGGTGGGAGGGGGCATTCCATGATGATTCCGCTGCAGCGCAAGCATTGGGCTGCGCTTCTCATCGGAGCGTCTAGGAATGCCAACGATGAACCTGTGTGCCGAAGGTGACGTGGAAATTGAAGCGACAAGTGCCGCCACCAAAGAGGGGATGGATGAATTCCCCGTCCTCGAGAACCGTAGCGTTCGCGGTTGGCCTAAGAACGAGCCCGCGCCACGTGTCGACTACCTGCGACTCTCGACGCTACTCACGGGGCGCTTTGAGACCGACGCCCACTTCGCGTCGTATTCGGTGTCTTGCGTCCCACACCGACTGACTGGAGCTGCTCTCGACACGGGTCTAGTCGTTCCGATGAAGTTGCTCGTCTTCGACGTCGATTGCGCCGCCGTTCACGGCACAAATCAGGAGGCACCACAGGCGTGGCTTGATGAATTGGCCGAAAATCTTGACCAGCTTGAAGTTCTTCATCCCGGTGCTTTCGTTTATGTCACTCGCGGCGGTGCTCGCATCGTCTATCAGCTCGCCGAGCCGTTCGTGCTGGGAGGCAAGGCTGACGCAAAGCGCTGGAGCGCGTACTATGACGCTTGCTGCACGTACTTGGAGCACAAGTTCAGCATCGTTGCCGACCGCTCGTGCAACGACTGGACGAGATTGTACCGTTCGCCGCACGCAACGCGCGACGGGCTAACGCCTGAAGAGCGTGACACGCAAGGGAATCCGCAGAACATCGGTCTTTGGCACTACGAGCCAGCTTCGCA
>DATHOI010000652.1:0-3565 GCA_035485095.1 Polyangiaceae bacterium
ATTTATGGTCGCTCGCGGTCATCACTTGTGAGTGCTTGACCGGTGTGCGGCCCTTCGACGGCGAGACGTTCGGCGAGCTGCTGCTCAACATCTGCGCGCGGCCGGTGCTGCCACCGTCGAGCCAAGGCTTCCATCTGCCTGGCTTCGACGAATGGTTCGCCAAGGCGACCAACCGCGATCTGGATCAACGCTTCAATTCTGCCCAAGAAATGGCCGCGGCGCTCGCTGACGTCGTCGCCGGGCGAGCGCGGCCCATGGCTGCCGTCGCCGCTGCTGGTCCTGCGGCAACGCTCCCGATGGCGCAGCCAGGCACCATCGCCATGGGGCCACAAACGGCAGGCTTCGTGGCGGGCATCCCGGCGCGCACCGTCAACCAAGGCTCGACAGCGAGCGCGCTCGTGGTCGGCGTGTCGGCGCCACGGCGCAGCCTGCTCGTGCCACTGCTGTTCGGCGGGCTGTTACTCTTCGGCCTGACGTTAGGCGCATGGTTGAAATTTGCTGGCGCGAAGCATGACAGCGCGGATGCCGATCGCGCGGCCACGGCAGACTCCGCGTCGGCAAACGCTGCGCACAGCGCTCCCAGCACGGTCGTCTCAGCCGAGCTGCCCGACACGACCGCGAGCGCCAGCGCAAAGCCCGATGCCATACCGCAACCCCGCACTGTCTCCGCGGAAAAGGCCGCTCCTCTCGGCGCGGAAACCAAGACCGCGCCGCCAGCGCTGCCCGTCGCCGCACCGGGCGCGTTGCCCGCCGCTACGCCGCCCAGCCCCACACCAACACCGGCAGCTCACCCCGCGGCTCGCGTCGAGCACTGCTACGCCGATCCGTTTACCGGTCAGATCCGCGTCGCAGATGCCGCGCACGCAGCCGGCAGCTTTGCTTGTCACCAGAATGCGTTCACCGGCGCGTACCAACGCTGAACCGCCGAGCCGGGCGCGCGGCGGCAGCTTGCCCAGGTGTGCGGAGGCCGTTAGATTCGGCGTATGAACGCGCCACCTAGCCGTGCAAGCTCCGACGGCTGGGATCGCCATTGGAGCGCCCACGCTGCCAGCAACGCCTTGAACCCCGCGCAAGCCTATCGGCGCCGGTTGATCTTCGGTGCGCTCGATTTAAGCCGAGCGCGCGACACTGCGCGCGTCCTGGAGATTGGCAGCGGCCAGGGAGAATTGTCGTCCGAGATCAAGCAGCGCTACCCCGAGGCGGATTTAGTGGGCGTGGATCTGAGCGACACAGGCGTCGCGCTCGCGCAGACCAAGGTGCCGAGCGGCGTTTTTTTCCAGCAGGACCTCAGGCAACCCATGGCTATCCCCGAACGCTACCGCGCCTGGGCCACGCACGCGGTGTGCTCGGAGGTGCTCGAGCACCTGGACGACCCCGTGCTTGCGCTGCGGCACGCTCGCGCCTGTCTAGCTCCTGGTGCCACCTTGGTGCTCACCGTTCCGGCAGGTCCGATGTCCGCGTTCGATCGCCACATCGGGCACCGTGCTCACTTCACGCGCGCTCGGCTTCGGCAAGTGCTGGTCGACGCTGGCCTGAACGTCGAAGCCATTTACGGCGCAGGCTTCCCATTCTTCAACTTGTACCGCTTGACCGTGATCGCGCGCGGTCGCCGCTTGATCAACGACGCTGACGGTGCATTGCCGGGCCCAGCGCGTGCAATGATTTGGCTATTTTCTCGGCTGTTTAGCTTGAACTCGCGCGCAGGTCGCTTGGGCTGGCAACTCCTGGCGGTCGCGCGCGAGCCCGAGCAGCCTCGCCGCTGAGGCGACGCGCATGGGGGACGGCCCAAAACATTTCATGGAACGAATCGGCCGCGCCGACGTTGTTCGCAGTGTCACCGCCGGACTGCCACAGCTGCGCGAATGACGGTCGCCCGTCGTTCCCTCCCCTTTTTCGACGGCAAACTGTCGCCGGCGCACACAGCTCGGCGGTGGCGCTCACACCGCTCGACGCGGGGCACCGTGCTAAATGAGTTAACCTCGAGCCAGCGCTCTCAGCGCTTTTCTTTGGGGCTCGCCGAGGGCGACGGATCGAGGCGCACGACCTCCGCTTGCGCGATGCGATCGAGCCGAAAATGGCGGCGCTCGTCCGTCTCCACATCGACCGCGTCGAGCCGCGTTTCTCGGCGTTCCATCAGTACACCTACGACGCGGATCGTCCGTCTTTTCTCGATGAAATTACCGTCAACGTACACGATGCGCAGCGGGCGCTGCTCGAACCAGGCGCGCTCGAGAGCAGCGCGTACCGATTTCTTGCTGGGTAGCGCGGGCACGCCGTGAAAGGACAGCTCCGAGAGGCGAGTCAAGAGCTCGCGCTGCGCGGAGGTCGAGAGCGCGGCCCGCACTTTGTCGAGCGCCGCTTCGAGCGTATCCGCGAAGGGCAGGAGTCGCATCTCGATCGCGAAACGGCCGAGCGCCACCAGCAGCGCCGCCTCGCGCGCAGTGAAGTTCACCGGTGGCAGACTGTAACTGCGGTCGAGCGCGTAGCCGCCGCCGCGACCGCGCTCGGCCCCGATCGGCAACGCCGCCGCGCGCAGCGTATCCAGATCACGGTAGATCGTGCGCACGGTGACGGCGAAGCGCTCTGCCAACACCTCCGCCGTCACCCCGGTGCGCCGGCCACGCAGGTACTCCGTCAATGCAAACAGCCGCTCCGTGCGAGACATGGTAAACCTGACATACCGCTGACAGTGGGCGGCGAAAAGCGCGTACTAGGAGCGAGCAGGCGGAGGCGAGGAAGCGCGCCGCGTCCCAGGCAGGAATAAGAAATGCCCGAGGAAGGCGCATAAACCGCCGAGCGCGGTGTTCACGACGCGCATGCGCACCACCACCAGCTCGGGCAGCCCGACGAGCGCCAACAGAAACGCGACGTAGGCCGTGATGACGATCGCGTACACGGCATAGTTGACGTTGAGCAATGCGTAGCAGAGCAGCGCCGAGAGCAGCACCAACGCGACGAGCAAAGGCGGACTCGGCCGCAGCGTCGCTGCGACCAAGGTCGCGACGGCAGCGCCGATCAAGGTGCCCCCGATGCGAGCAAAACCGCGAGTCAGCGTTTGTTGCAGATCGGGTTTGAGCACCAAGAGCGCCGTCATCGGCACCCAGTACCACTGTCGCATGCCGAGCGTGCGCGTGACGCCCGCGGCCAGCCCGAGCGTGAGGGCCAAGCGCGCAGCATAACGAAACGCGGGCGAGCGTGGCGCGACGTGCGGGCGCAAGCGCCGCAGCGCGCGCCGTAGGCCCGGCCTACGAAAGGAAACGCGCGGGAGCTGAGCCGCGATATTCGGTTCACCCGTGTCTGGCTGCGCGATCAGCGCGACCAGCGTTTGCAGCAACCCACCGCACAGCACGAGGCAAGCGCGAAGCCCTGCTGCGCTGAGCCCACCCGAGAACGCCGCGGCGATCAGCAGCGCAATCGCGCACTGCAAGCAAACCCACCACGCGCCAGCATCGAGCGCCCAAAGCACGCCACACAAGAAGCCCCAAATTGCCACGGCCAGCGCGACGGCCAGTCCGGAGCCGCCCACCAACGTCCCGAGCGCTGCGGCCAAGGCCATGCCGAAACT
>DATHOI010000653.1:0-2745 GCA_035485095.1 Polyangiaceae bacterium
CCATTCCGCTCATCCCGGGCATCATAAGATCACACATAATGACGTCGAAGCCGCGCTTCGACGCGGCCGAGATCGCCGCGAGTGCCTCAGCTCCGTTCTCGGCCAAGCTCAGGTCATGTTCGTTTTCGAGCAATGCTCGCAACGTGCGCGCCACCGACACCTCGTCGTCGACGATCAGGATCTTGCCTCGTTTGGGCGGGGGCACCGAAGCAGGGCGCGGCCGGTCGAGCTTCTCCGGCACTTGCCCGCTCGACGCAGGCAGTGTGACGGTGAACTGTGAGCCCTGGCCGGGTGTGCTCTGGACCGTGATCTCGCCGCCGAAACCACGCACGATACTGCGGCAAATCGGCAGGCCGAGGCCAGTTCCTACGCCGGCCGGCTTGGTGGTGAAGAAGGGGTCGAAGATCTTACCTAGGAGCTCGTCTGGGATGCCCGTCCCGGTATCCTCGATGATGATCGCGACCTGACCGGCGCTCGCGCGCAAGGAGGCGCGAATTTCTAGACCCTTCGCGTCGGGAGGCAGCGACTGAACGGCGTTCAAGAGCAAATTGAGCAGTACTTGTTCGATGCGACTAGGATTGGCTTCGACGGGCGGCACGGGCTGGTAGTCGCGGACGAGAGTCGCTTTTTGTTTGATCTCGTTACCCGCGATGTTGAGTGCGGCCTCCAAAGCATCTCGCACGTCGACTGGGCCGCGTAGGCCGTCGTCGGCGCGTGCAAAGGTGCGCAGATCACGAACGATGCTGGCGACTCGTTCGGCCCCGTGACACGCGTCGCGCACGCGCAACATGAGCGCGTCGAGCTGGTTCGGGTCACGAGCCAGGTTCGGTAGCTCACGCGACAGATATTCCAAATTGAGCAGCAAGTAAGCGAGTGGATTGTTGATCTCGTGCGCGATGCCCGCCGAGAGCACGCCCAGGGCCGCTAGGCGATCGGCCTCGACCAAGCGCGCCTGGATCGCTTTGCGCTCCGTCACGTCGCGCGCAAACGCCAAAACGGCGGGTTTCCCCTGGTATTCCATGGGGATCGCAGAAATCTCGACGAACAGCTCGCGGCCGTCGAGCGACCGCGAGCGATACTCCGCGGGCTCCGGGTGACGCACGCCCGTTTGATACAACTGGCCGATGCGCGTCGCGGCTAACTTTGCGTCGTCGGGGTGCAGGAAGTCGGTGATAGGTACGCCGAGCGCGTCGTCTGGGTTCTGCACGCCCAACATGCGCGCCGCGGCGGTGTTCAAGAATGCGACGCACGGTCCGCGCAGGATCGCAATGCCATCGGGTGCGCCGTCGATCAGCGTGCGGAAACGCGCCTCCGATTGGCGCAGTGCCGTTTCGGTCCGTTTGCGCGCGCTGATGTCGAACAGGAAGGCGACATTGACGGTATGCCCGTCCAGCAAGGCACGGCTGTACGACACCTCGAGGTCGAGGCGTTGCCCCGTGCCGCTCAGGATCGTGGTCTCGAGCGGGTTGGGAATGGGCTCGCCGCGCATGCGCCGCTCGCGTAGGTCTTTCATGCGCGGCACGTCCTCCGGCGCGATGCTGTCCCACGCGGACATGCGCTGAAACTCAGCCACTGAATAGCCGAGCAATTTCTCGGCACCGCGGTTCAGAAATAGATTCCGCGGCGGATCGGAGTCCGAGAGCGTGATCACGACGGCCAGCTCTGCGCTGTCGCAGGCCGCGTTGATCACGTCGAAGAGCTGCGCGCGCTTGAAGTCGCCGAGCTCGATGGGATCTTCACCCATGCCCCAACTATATCCGGTCGGGCTCAGGGAGGGGATAGGTACGCAAACTTGGCCCGGGGGGCCGGATCATGAAACGGGTAGGCCATGAAACGAGCAGCATTAGTTCTTGCACTCGGCCTCGTCACACCGGCCTGCGGCCTGTTTTCCAACGCGCATCCGGCAGCTCAGGTTGCGACCCGCCCCGCGCCGGTCGAGCCAAAACCAGCGTTGGAGGTCGCGCGTGAGGAGCAAGCCGCGCCCGCTGACCCGCGCAAGGTCGGCGACTTTTACGTTCACCGCTTCAGCGGCAGCTACGAGAAGTCCCCGCTCACCTTGACCGAAGAGATCGTGGCTCGAGAAGACGGGCTATGGGTCATCGACTACACCTTCGAGCAACCCTCGACGACCACGAAGCTGCGTGTGCGGCTCGACCCGAAGACGGACTCGGTGATCCGGGTTTCCAAGCTCGACGGCACGAGTGAGCTCAAAGTCCCTCTCGCGACCTACGAAAAGCTGATGGATCGCACCAGTTTCACGGCCGATGCCAACGACGGCCTGGTCGCCTCGGAGCACAATACCTGCGTGGTGGGCCCGACCGAGCTCGACTGCGAAACGAAGAGCTACAAAGTTTGGGTGGGCGAGAAGCAGGCCACGCTCAATGTCTCGCACAGTGACAGCGTGCCAGATCGCGATGTGGCAGGCGACATCACGGGTGCCGACGGCACTCTCATCTATCGCAGCGAGCTCGTCGAAATGGGCACTGCCGAGTCACCTCGACACAGCGTCGCGAGTCGCTGAGTCGGCGCTCCGCCTGCGCGCGCTCGAGCTCAAGCGAGCAGCGCTGCTTTGAGCCGCTCGAATTGTTCGCGCTCTTCCGCGTCGACTTCGCCGTCTACGTACATCATCGCGCGAATGGCTTCGATGAAGGTGCGACGATGCGCGGGTGGGACGTCCTTCGGGTCGATCGAGCCGGGTGCGGGGGCGATGTGCAGCCAGGTTTCGACTTCGCTCGCGTCCTCCGG
>DATHOI010000654.1:0-3734 GCA_035485095.1 Polyangiaceae bacterium
TTCGGGAGCGTGAGCGGGTAGCGCATCGGCATCGTGGGGTTCGTGGTGTCGCCGCCCGTGTTGCGTATGATACCGATACCCGACCAGGCCTCCGTGTACAGATCCGCGCCGACACTGCGCGCCGCCAACGCCTCGTACGTCAGGTACTGGTTCTCCGTCGCGGGCACGAAGGTGCACGGATATGTGCCTTCATCACCGTAGCCCGCGCTGATCGAATCGCCGATCACTTCGAGCCGACGTGTGGGCAGCGGATCGCCGGGCAAGTAGGCGCTCGTATCGATATCGAAGCCGCCGAACGTCGTGTCACCGAAGAACGCCTCGGTGCGGCGATACAGCAGTAGATCATGCGGGCCAGCGGCGAGCCCAGTGCCGAGCATGTACTTGTTGGTGCCACCAATCGTGGGCACGACCGTCTGCATGCCATCGAGGACGACTTCGAATACGTCGCTCGCGCCGTCGCTCAGCGTGACGCCGATCGCCGTGCCGCTGAAGCGGAGTGAGATGGCCGTGCCCGACCACTCGAAGACCGGAGCCGAAGGGTTCGACATGTCGAAGCGACCGATGAAACGCGGGCCAAGCGGCCCTGCTGCGCCGCCACCTTGGCCAGCACTGCCGGCGTTCGCAGTGCTCGACCCGGCGCTCCCGCCATTTGCGCTGCTCGCTCCAGCATCGCTGCCGCCAGCGCCGCTGCTCAGCGGGGTGCCTCCGACACCGGCGCTGCCAACCGCACTGGTGCCCGTCCCCGCGCTCGCGCCAGTTCCGCCCACGCTCGCAGCTGAGGCGCCTGCTGCACCCGTGCCCCCTGCCGCACCGCTGCTCGACGAGCAGCCCGCAAGTAACGCCAGCGCACACGCCAACCGCACCGTTCGACCGAGCGACATGATCAGGCGAGTGTGCCATTGCTCGACACGCGCGTCAGTCTCGCGAGCCAGTCCGCAGCGTGGATTCGAGTGCCCTACCCTTGATTTAGCGCTTCGTTCGATCGCAGGCCAATTGGCCGGCAGAATCGTAAACTCCTGTGCGATTTTCTCTTGTTGAGGCCTCCGCCGCCTGTGCTATGAACCGCCGGCCGTCGAACGGGGCGGTAGTTAAGTTGGTTATAACGCCGGCCTGTCACGCCGGAGGCCGCGGGTTCGAGTCCCGTCCGCCCCGCTCATTTGCCGATTGATTCCAGACATTTGGATTCTGGGTGATCGATCGGTGTTACGAATCTCAAGCGCAGGAAGCGCCGGGAAGGCTCTCCGAAGCCCTCTCGGACGGCTTCTGCCGTTGCGATGTAGCGCTGCGTTGTCTTGAAGTCCGCAAGTCCCGCGCTCTGCAGCTTCGTTTCCTTGCGCTCAGCCACTGCGTTTCCTCCTCTCGAGCACGAGCAGAGCGTACGACCCGGCACTCATGATGGCGCTCGTCAGTCCACCGAGGACGCCGCCAGCGAACGCTAGCAGAGCGAACGGGCTGAGCGGGCGATGAGCGTAGCGCCAAGAAAGCCCGGCGACGACCCCGCACAAGATTGCTGTGCGCCCATATCTCCTGAACCGATCGTCGTGACTTTCCGTCTTATGACGCACCGTTCCCACCTCCGCGTGCAGCGCACACTATCTCGTCGCGCGCACTACACGCTGCCAACGCAGCAAGCGCAAGCCCCCGCGCCTCTGACTGCACGTCGAGCGCTCGACGCCGCAAAGCCTAGGGATTGCCGCCCAGGTCTTTGCTGCTACCTCGAGCTCGTGCTGCGCTTCTCGAGGCTCATGGCGGCGCACGATCATCGTTCAGCGCTTCGGCCGGCATGTTTGGCAAGCTCTGGAGGTCGTCGCTCAGGCTCCGAGCAACAATGAAGTGCTCGACAAGAGCGGCAGCCATTGCGTCGAGGTCGTCGAAGTCATCAGCGCTGAATTGGCGAACATCGCCGACCAGGGCCCGCAGCGCGGCGGATAGCCGCGGCATAAGACCCCGATCGGTTAGGCGCGGGAAGCGTGCAATCCACGCTTCCCGAAGCCCATCGACCCTATCTTGCGCCATGACCTGCGCGCTCGGTCGCTCGTCACTCACGGTCCACCTCCCGAGTCATGGCTTTTTCGGCTTATGCATCCGCGATTGGCGCGCCACGGGGGCTTCTGCTGAATTCGGCCCGTCGTACGATGTACGCTGAGAGCCCTTTTCGGTTGCGGCATGACCTTTTCTGGGTCGTTTTGGCTCATTTTCGGCGGCGGCGCGCTCGTCGGCCGCTCGAGGTCATGCAGCATCGTGACTCGGAAGCGACAAGCCTACCTTGGCGCCGCGCGTGACGGCTGCGGTTGACCATGAGGACGAACACGCGGAGTGTTCGTTGCTGAGCCATGGAGAAAAAGCAGATGACTGAATACGTAGTCACGAAGCAAGGTGCGACTTCGGATTGGGGAAGCAATGCCGAGGGTGAAGTCCAAGAGATGCCTCTCTCGAAGCCGGATGGCGCTGGGTGGACACTTCATTCGGTCATTCCCAGCCAGTACAACGTGATGGCGGTCTGGGAGCGAGAAGACAAACGTAAGAAGAAGTAGGCGCAAAACGGCGTGCGGCTATTTCCCGACTCGCGCGCTCGGCCCTCGCGCGTTTTTCGCACGTCGCTGGGTCAAAAGCGTCGCCTATTGCAACAACCCGGTCTGCGTCAGTCGACAAGCACAGTGAACCGATGAGTCGATTTGAGGGCGTGAGAGCTCCCAGCTATTGCAAGTGTGCACGCGCGGCGGCGTTGCTGGGCAATACTCGGGCTACCGATCGGAGCTTGTTGCAACTTGCCATCTTGAGTCGACTGACAAGATGTGGTCTTTGACAATCATGGACGCCTTTCGGCAATGCGTGGAGGATCTCGGCACCATCGAGCGCATGCTGGAGCTTCCGCATGGCTACGACATCGCGTGCGAGGTATTCCGCGAGATCGGCCCGTATCTGAAGCAGCTGGAGGCCATCAACCACCACGACCCCACAGGCGGAGTGAAGCTCATCTTGGAGTACGCGGAAAAGGTGCGGCGCCAGCTCAATATCGTGGATTCAAAGCCGGTGAGCACCAAGCCCGCGGCGCTCGGTGAGCGCTGCGCCTGACGTGTGCTATGCCTAGCGGGTGGTTCGGAGGCTCCTGGGGTCGGGTTATTTGGGGTTATCTCTCGCACTAGGGAGCGCCTGCGGCGGCTCCGTTGCGAGTGACGCGGGCAGTACCGCTGCGGCAGGCGGCACGAGCTCGAGTCAGGCACCTGCTTGCCCCATCTGCAGCAGCACCAAGCTCACGTGCGTGGTCAACGGCGGCGACGAGGCACTGACGCGCACGTCCCTTTCGAAGACAGGCTGCGCTTTCGAGCTGGATTCGAGCAATTTCTCGATCGATTGTCCGAGCCAAGCGTTCTGCTTCGAAGGCAATGACTGCCTGAAGTATTCAACGGCGGGCAGCACCATCACCGTGAGCACGACCTTCGGTCCCTTCAGTTGTTCACCCGCCAAAAATTGACGCACCAATAAAGTGCCGGGCCGTCCCCGCACAGCACGCGCCCCGCGGGACTTGAGCCAGCAGCGCAATTGACCGATCGTGCGAGGCAGATGCTCCGCGCAGTGCATTGGCTGTTCTTCGTGCTCGCGCTCTTCGTGAGCTCGAGGGCCATAGCCCACCCCGTACTCGAAGACGCGCTGGCCGTGACACTGACTACGGGTGAGCTTCAGATCGAGGTGCGTTCCACGTTGCGCCCGATCGTCGTCGCCGCCGGCGCTGA
>DATHOI010000655.1:0-8849 GCA_035485095.1 Polyangiaceae bacterium
CGCCCAAAGGCTCGCTGCCAGCGACGGCGGCGCCCGTTTTCACGGCCAAGCCGGCGCCCCTGATCGCGCCCGAGCCGCAGAAAGCCGCCCCCGCCGCGGTCTCCGCGGTCTCCGCGGTCTCCGCGGTCTCCGCGAGCTCCGCAGCGACGGCCACGGTCTTCACTTGTCCGATGCACCCCGAGGTGCAGAGTGCGACCCCCGGCAAATGTCCGAAGTGCGGCATGGCCCTGGTGCCCGCAGCGCGCGGGGACGCGAAGTGAGCGGAGCCAGCCGTCCGGGCGACGGGCGTGAGCATGGGCTCATCGCCCGTGTCATTGCTGCCTCTGCGCGCCGTCCATTTCTGACCATCCTGTTCGTCGCGGCGCTCACTGCTTGGGGTTGGGTTTCGCTGCAACGGGCGCCGCTCGACGCGATCCCGGACCTGTCCGACGTGCAGGTCATCGTGTTCACCGAATGGATGGGCCAGAGCCCCGATTTAGTCGAAGATCAAGTGACTTATCCGATCTCGGCGGCGCTCATTTCGGCTCCGAAAGTGCAAGCCGTGCGCGGTCAGTCGATGTTCGGGATGTCGTTCGTGAACGTCATTTTCGACGAAGGGACGGACATCTATTGGGCGCGCAGTCGCGTGCTCGAATACATGAGCTCGGTCCGGGCGCGGCTGCCGCAAGGAGTGAACCCGACGCTCGGCCCGGATGCGACCGGAGTCGGCTGGGTGTTCGAGTACGCGCTCGTCGACAAGACCGGCAAGCACGATTTGCAAGAGCTCCGCTCGCTTCAGGATTGGAACGTTCGCTACGCGCTTTCGAGCGTGCCGGGCGTCGCAGAAGTCGCCAGCGTCGGCGGCTATGTCAAACAATACCAAGTCAACGTCGACCCGAACAAGTTGCTCGGCCATGGCGTCTCGATGGACGACGTAGTCCGAGCCGTGCGCGCGTCGAATCAGGAGGTGGGGGGCCGGGTGATCGAGATCGCGGGACACGAGCAGGTGATCCGCGGCCGCGGCTACGTCAAGCAGCCCGACGACATCGGGCAGAGTCCGATCAAGGTCGTGAACGGCACTCCGGTTCGCGTCAAAGACGTCGCCGTGGTCAGCCTCGGCCCCGACATTCGGCGCGGGCTCACTGAGCTGAACGGTGAAGGGCAAGCCCCCGGTGGTGTCGTGATCATGCGCTACGGGGAGAACGCGCTGACGGTCATCGACGGCGTGAAGGAACGCCTGAAGGAGGTCGAAAAAGGCCTGCCGGACGGCGTCCAGGTCGTCGTGACCTACGATCGCTCCGGGCTGATTGAAGATGCCGTGCACACGCTGCGACACACCTTGCTCGAGGAGATGCTGGTCGTGAGCGTGGTCATCTTCGTCTTCTTGCTCCACGTGCGCAGCGCGTTGATCCCCATTTTGACGCTGCCGATAGGCGTGCTGCTGGCGTTCATTCCAATGCTCGCGCAGCACCTGACCGCGAACATCATGTCGCTCGGTGGCATCGCAGTGGCCATCGGCGCCATGGTCGATGCTTCGATCATCATCATCGAGAACATTCACAAGAAACTCTCCGATTGGGAGGCCGAAGGCCGACCGATTCCACGCGTGGAAGTCATCATCCAAGCCATGCAGGAGGTCGGGCCGTCGATCTTCTTCTCGCTCTTGGTGATCACGATTTCCTTCTTGCCGGTGTTCACCCTCGAAGCCACCGAAGGGCGCCTGTTCAAGCCGCTCGCGTTCACCAAGACCTACTCGATTGGTTTTGCTGCCGTGCTCGCCATTACCCTGACGCCGGCGCTGGCGGTGCTGCTCATTCGCGGCAAGGTTCAGGACGAGTCGCGAAACCCGCTGAACCGTCTACTGACTGCGGCCTACGCGCCCGTGGTTCGCTTCGTCGTGGACCACCGCTGGCGCGTCGTCTTGCTCGCAGTCCTGGCGATCGTTTTCACGATCCCAGCTGTTTTTCGGCTGAGCAGTGAATTCATGCCGCCACTCAATGAGGGCGTCATTCTGTACATGCCGACGGCGCCGCCGGGCATGTCGGAGAACGAAGCCGCGGTTCTGCTCCAGACCATGGATCGTGAGCTCAAGAAATTCCCCGAGGTCGAGAGCGTTTTTGGAAAGGAGGGTCGCGCCGAGACTGCGACCGATCCGGCGCCACTCGGCATGGCCGAGGTCACCATCGTTTTGAAGCCGCGCGCAGAATGGCCGAAGGGCGTCAGCTGGGCTGACCTCGTCAAGCAGATGGACGAGAAATTACATTTCCCTGGCATGCCGAACGTGTGGTGGATGCCAATTCAAACGCGCACGGAGATGCTCGCGACCGGTGTACGTAGCCCACTCGGTATCGAGGTGTTCGGCGACAATCTGGAAGACATCGAGCACGCGGCGATTGCAGTGGAGCATTCGGTGTCGAAGCTGCCTGGCACACGCAGCGCATTTGCCGAGCGCTCGACGGGCGGATTTTACCTGGATTTCGAGGTGAAACGCGAAGAGGCGGCGCGCCACGGCCTGACCGTGGCCGACGTAAATATGGTCGTGGCACAGGCGATCGGCGGCGAGAATGTCTCGGAGACGGTGGAGCGCCGAGAGCGCTACCCAGTCTCCGTGCGCTACGCTCGTGAGTACCGCGACGACCCAGAAATCCTCGGTCGCGTGCTGATCGGAGCCCCGGACGGGTCGCAAGTCCCGCTATCGCAGGTCGTCGAGATCAAGAGCGTGCTCGGACCGCCAATGATTCGCAGCGAGAGCGGCAAGCTCGTCGGCTTCGTGTTCGTGGACACGGATCGTCCAATCGCCGACTATGTTGCCGATGCGAAGGCCGCCGTGGCGCGGGACGTGTTGCTGCCACAGGGCACGCGCCTTTCCTGGGTCGGCCAGTTCAAGTACTTCGAGCGCGCGAAGGAGCGGCTGAAGTGGGTCATTCCGCTGACGCTCGGGATCGTTTTCCTTCTATTGTATCTGAACACCACGTCGCTGATCGAAACGCTCATCGTCATGCTGGCCGTTCCGTTCTCGCTCGTGGGTGCCGTTTGGTTGCTGTTTTTTCTGCACTACAACATCAGCGTGGCCGTCTGGGTGGGCATCATCGCGCTCGCTGGGCTGGACGCAGAAACCGGCGTCGTCATGCTGCTGTATCTGACGCTCGCGTACGCGCGCCGTCAGCAGCAAGGCAAGCTGAGCACCGCCAGCGATTTGCGCGAAACGATCGTCGAAGGCGCTGCCAAGCGCCTGCGCCCGAAGCTCATGACGGTCGCGACGATGATCATCGGTCTCGTGCCCGTGCTGTGGGGCACGGGCACCGGGGCGGACGTCATGAAGCGCATCGCTGCGCCGATGATCGGTGGGCTCGTGACGTCCTTCTTGCTCGAGCTCACCGTGTATCCGGCGATCTTTGCGATTTGGAAGAGCCGCGGTTTGCGCGCTCAGAGTGAGCCAATCATGCCCAAGCCCAACGCTCACGTCTGAGCAGCGCGACCACGTGCGGCCCCGTCAGCGTTTGCGGCGGATCCGGCGCGCGAAGCTCAGCGCGAAGGCGAGCAGCACGAATGAGGCGGCACTGTGCGAGCCGCCGCCCGAGCCCGCGGTCCTGCACGAGCAGCCATTCGGCGCGTTGCTATCTGCAGGGGGTGTTTCGTCGCTGGTTCCGCCGCTCGATTGCGTGTTGCTCGAGCCGGCGACGCTTTCGCTGCCAGCGCTGCTGCTGCTGGCCCCGCCGCTCGCCGTTGCGCCGCTGCTGCCCGACGGCTGGCCGCCGCTGGCTGTGTTCCCTGCGCCGCCGCTGGTCGTTGTTGCGCCGCCAGCCGAGGTGTTTCCCGCTGCGCCGCCACCCGCCGAAACCCCACCGCCGCCGGTCGCTCCGCCAGCGCTGCTGCCACCTCCAGCGCCAGCGCCGGCTGCACCACCGCTGCCACTGCCGCCGCAGGCGGTGATCTCCGGATCAGCGCCTGTCTTGTCGAGGCCAAAGAAGCTGACCACCGAGTTTGAGTCGATCGGCGTCGTGTGCCCGCCGTTGGCTTGGATGTGCGCCTCCAAAACCGTGAACCCGCAGGGCGAGTTCTGCCACTTCTCGATCGTGAAGCCGGGCGTTGACGTCGTGTCGGTCGAGTTCGGAGTGGCGTTCAAGCCGAGGACGTTGGTCCATTCCTTGATGGCTTCGCCCTCGTTGTTGTAGTTGATCGTTGCATCCGCGGTGCCGTGCCAGAGCTGAATGCGCGGCCGATAGCCGGTGTAGCCCGGGTACATCCCGCGCACGAGCGTCCCCCATGCCTGCGCGGTCATGATGTCGTTGCCGCTGGCGCACGTGCCGCCCCAATTGCTTGCGGCTGACCAACCATCAGACCAACAGCCGGCCGGAACCCCAGAGAATTCGGCACCCGCTTTGAAAACGTCCGGGTAAACCGCGAGCATCGCCTCGGTCAACATCGCACCCGAGGAGGCGCCCATCATGTACACGCGGGTTGCGTCCGCGTTGCGCTTACTGACCTCGTATTTGACCATCTCGGAGATGGCTTGCGTATCACCGCCTCCGTCGTGAGTGAGCGAAGCCTTCGAGCCGACGTCCCAACAGTCCGCAGAGGTCGCGGGGTTGGTGGTCTGCGGAAAAATCATGACGAAGCCGTACTTGTCCGCGGCCGCTTCGATGGCCGGCATCCCGGTGAAGCCAAACATGGCGCTGGCACTGCCACCGCAGAAGTGAGCGGCCACCAGGACCGGCGGCGACGCGGCCAGTTTTGCGGGCACGTACTCGTACATCGAAATGTAGCTGGGGACGCCCGAAGCCCAGCCAGTAACGGGTCCTGACAATGACGCCGCCTCGGCCAACGCTGGCGCGAATACGCCACAAGCGACGACCGCCGGTAATGCAATGCGCCATCCGAGAGTGCTGACTAAGGGCGCGTGCGCGCCAGTTCGACGTCGGGACATGTTCTCCTGCAAATTTGGGGCATGCGACACCCGCTCGTCGGGCACCGGTCGCGCGTGGCGAAGCCGGATTCGGTGGGTGTGCTGGGTTATCAGGTACGGGCCTGGAATCAATTCCCGTTTCTGGCACCTTTGATCACCAGAGCCCACCTTTCTGCCTGCTGGGCTTGGGGCCGAGCAGCTCGACAATTTCGCGTCGCATGGCGTGTGGCTGGCGTTGCTCGCCAGGGAGGTTCGGAATGATCCCTGTCGAACTGGGTGGCTTCTCGGGTCGGCCAAGAAACAACTCTGAGCTAGGTCGACCTAAGGTAGCGTGGAATTGGGACTAGGGATTTGGTGGAGGTCTGAGCTGATGAAGTTCATCTATGGTTGCTTGGTTGGGGTCGTGTTGGGCGGGTGCGTCAACTCAGCAGAGTTGAACGCCAAGTTGCAGTCGCAGGTGGACGCTGCGGCGCCCAGTGTCGTCATGAAGCCAGCGGCGTTCGAGCTCAATTGCGATGCGTCCCAGTTGACTATGCAGAAGGTGGGGCAAGCGCAATATGGCGTCTCGGGCTGCGGAAAGCGCGCGACCTTCGGCGTGATGTGCCGCTTCGACGGCGACGAGATCGTGAAGGACTCCTGCACGTCGTTGAAGATGAGCGAAACCCAGAACTAATATCGCTCAGCGAAAGACAAGCGCCGGCTTCATCTTCGTGCGAGCGTTGGTGCTGCGAGCGTTGGTGCTGCGAGCGTCGGTGCTGCGAGCGTCGGTGGGACGCTTCGAAATCGAAATTCGATGTCTAAACTTAAACATCGAATTGGGGGAGCGGAGGGGGTGTTTGGGCAACGGGCGACACGAGGTGCGCTTGCAGCCGACGCGACCAGCACGCGGCGACGCGCTGGCGGCTCAAAAACAAGACCCTTTCCCCTCCGTGCTCGGCCGAATTTTCTCAGCACTCGGTTTGAACATTTCGCACGCGTGGCTGAGTTTTCTGACGATTTCGCGGAGCGCCCAACGACCAATTGCGCATGCGATTCGTGCACCCGTCATTTCTGGCTGTCTCTTCTATCCTTTGTCTCGGATTCGGTTGCTCGTCCTCGAGCCCCTCGTCGTCGGACGGCACCTCTGGCTCGACCAGCGTGAGCGGCAGCGCGGGCCAAACGAGCGGCGCTTCGGGAGCTACGGGCGCTGCTGGCGCCGGGAACGGTACGGCGGGCGCACTCGGAGGCGCGGGCGCGTCCGGTACTGGCGCGGGCGGAATGAGCACGAGCGGTGGCGGCAACGGTGGTGCGAGTGGCGGCCGGTCGGGTGCCGGCGGCGTCACGGGTGGTGGCGGCGCGGCCGCTGCGGGCGGGTCGGGCACGGCGGGCGGCGCGGGGAAGGGTGGCGCTAGCGCCGGTGGCAGCGGCGGCGCGGGCACAGCGGGCAGCGCGGGCGCTGGCGGAGCCCAGAGCGGGACTTTGCCCGGCGACATCGCCGCTGCGGCAGGCACGCCGATGGTCGCGGCTCACGCGGTCACGCGCGCGCTGTTCGCGGCCTACAACGGCAAGCTCTTCCAAGCACGGCGCGCATCGGACGGTATGACCCAAGACATCAACACGGTGAGCGCGGGTGGCCTCGTGGATTTGAACGCGTTGAACACGTTCTGCGCATCGACGACGTGCACGGTCGCGAAGTTGTACGACCAGGCCGGCAACGGCAATGACATGACGCAGGCCACCGCCGCGAATCAGCCGAGCGTTGGCTTCTGGACTGCGGCCGATTCCACGAAATATCCCATGGTTGTCTCGAAGGGATATCAGTGGTTGAGGAACCGAGCCAACACCAAGAAGACGATCCCGGTCGGCTCCAGTCCCCAGACCGAGTACTTCGTCGTCCATGGCGACTACGCCGGCGCGGCCGCGGGCACCAACGGCTGCTGTTACGACTACGGCAACATGGAAAATCACATCGGTGATGACGGCCCGGGCACCATGAGCGCGCTGTACTTCGGCACGGCCACCGACTGGACCCGCGGCGCGGGCGCGGGTCCCTGGGTGATGCTGGATATGGAGAACGGCGTCTTCGCGGGCGGTGGCCCGATCGCGATCTTGAACGCGGGCAACGCCAGCGTGAACATGAACGACCCCAGCCTCAAATACGCGAGCCCCAACATCGTCACGGGCCTCGCCAAGACAGACGGCACGGCGAACTTCGAGATCAAATACGGCAATGCCTCCACGGGCGCGTTGAGCATCGCCTGGAATGGCTCGCTGCCCACGAAGAGCAACCCCACCTCGTACATTCCCTTGCACCAGCAAGGCGGCATATCGCTGGGCGAGGGCGGTGACGGCTCAGCCATGGGCACTGGCGCGTTCTCCGAGGGCGCCATCATCGCGGCTGAGACGAGCGACGCGACGGACACCGCAATTCAAGCGAACCTGACGAGCCTGTACAAGTAAGCCAGCACGAGGCTGGGCCGAAGGGTTGCTGGTCACGCGCTACGGCGCGGTCCGACAATGCCTTCGGCGTCGCGCAGCGAGCGACCGCCGAGCGGTACGCTCCTTGCTGTGACGAAGCAGCAATGCTTCAGAACGACAGCAATCGTGATTCTGCGTCGACACTCGGTGTCGCTTCGGCGGCACACTGTGAGCGCGCCGCGCCGTCCCGCGCTCCGTCGCCTCGCGCCGGTCGAGCCGGCACCATTTTGATGGACGGGCGTTACCTCGGCCCGCGCGCGAGCGGCATCGGCCGCTACCACCGTGAGCTCGCGCTCGGCATGCAGCGCCTGCGACCGGAGCTCGCGTTTCGTTTCATCGTCCGTCGGCATGGCGACGAGAGCCCGCTGAAATCGGGGGGCAGCCTAGAGTTCGATCACGCGCCGTACGGTCCGTTCACGAGCCTCTCGCTGGGCCGGCGTTTGCACACGGCGGGGTCGGCGGACGTTTTTCACAGTCCGTTTCACGTGTTGCCGCGCACCCTTGCTTGCCCAGCCGTCGTCACGATGCACGACGCTTTCCAGTTCGAACAGCTGAAAACGAGCAATTATCCCGCGCCGGTCAGCTGGGCTGAATGGGCCTACTTTCTGTGGGCCATCCCTGAGACGTTGCAGCGCGCGCGGCGCATCATATGCGTGAGCCAAACGACCGCCGACGAGGTCCTTCGGCACGTTCCGACCGTGCGCGACAAGGTGCGCGTCGTCCCGCACGGCGTCACCGCCCTCTTCCGAAGGCTCGAAGATCGCGGCGCAGTCGCGCGGCGCTGCGCGACGCTCGTCGGTTCGCCCGAGCCGTTCGTATTGGCCATCGGAGGCGTGTCACCAAACAAGAATCACGAGCGCACGCTACGCGCGTTTGCCGCCGCTTTTCCCGAGGGCTCGCCCGTTCGGTTCGCGCTCGTGACACGCTTCGGAAGCTCGGCGCGCCTCGTCGCTTTGGCTCGCGAGCTCGGCGTGTCAGACCGCTACGTGCCCTTGGGGAGCCCGAGCGATCGGGATTTGGTCACGCTCTTGAACGGAGCCGCGGTGCTCAGCTTTTGCTCCACCGTGGAGGGCTTCGGCCTGCCCATCCTGGAAGCCATGGCGTGCGGCTGCCCCGTGCTCACGTCCCTCACCTCGTGCATGCCGGAGATCGCCGGCAACGCCGCGCTCTTGGCTGACCCGTACAGCACGCGCGACATGGCGAGCAAGCTGCGCGCGGTGCTGAATGACGCTCACTTACGTGAAGAGCTGAGCGAAAAAGGGCTGCAGCGCGCCCGCGGCTTCACCTGGGAAAAAGCGGCGCGCGCCACGCTCGAGGTCTACGACGAATGTCTCGCGGGGGCGTGAACACGCGCAACGTGCCGGCTATGTCCCGCGATTCCAGCGCGCTTCGAGCGCGTGTGCTGGTCGATCTCAGCGTGCTCTCCACGAGCATTCGCATGAGAGGGATCGGTCGCTACGTCAGCGAGCTCGCGCGTGGGCTCGTTGCCGTCCAACGCGAGTGGGCT
>DATHOI010000656.1:0-3464 GCA_035485095.1 Polyangiaceae bacterium
TCCCTGGCGGAGTCGATTCAGACCACCGCGACGTTCGCTCCGCTGCGCAGGCTCTTCCAGCGGGCACGCCGTGGCTTACGTATCCAGGGCGCGGCTCACACGCGCACGGTCGAAGCGATGAGCGTGCTGTTCACCCAACGCGTTCGGCCGCTCGATCGTTACGTTGGACTGCTCAACATGCTCTGTGATCTGTCCGACAGCTCGGGCTTGACGGAACTGGCGTTGACCGAGACCTCACCCATCCCCGACCACTACACTGCTGAAACCGCCGCGCGGCTCTTGGCCTATGTGCACGAGAACGCCGCGAATCCGGCGCTCTCGTTCGAGAGCGCCGCCCGCGCGCTCGGCATGTCGCGCGCGACGTTCGGCCGTGAGTTTCCGCGCTTGCTCGGCAAGACCTTCGTGAAATACCTGGCAGAAGTGCGCATCGAGCAAGCCTGCACCTTACTCGCCGAGACTGAACGCAGCGTCACGGAGATCGCAATAGGCATCGGTTTTGGCAGCCTCTCGAATTTCAACCGTCAGTTCTTGGCGCTAAAGAAAACCACTCCTCTCCGCTACCGAAACTCGGTGCTCGCGCGCCACGTGCCGAGAGGCCTGGTTCCACGCTGAATCGGGCGGGCGCGCAAACGCCCATCGGGTTCTACGGTCCAAGGCACGCGTATCTTCGGGAACTTCAGTCTTGCCTGTGAGCACCTTGCGAAACTCATCCCATTGTTCGGATCTCGGAAACTTGGAGAGACCGTACGTCGCGTCGACCGCAATCAGAGAGAGCAGCCGCGACGCTGCACCCTCGCATCTCTCAGAGTCCCACTTCGCAGCCTCGGCAGGCCGTCTCGTTGGTTGCGCACCCCAGTGGTTCGAACCACTGACCTACGGCTCCGGAGGCCGCCGCTGTTCGCGCGAATTTGCTGAAAGAGACGCGGTTTCGTGGGCGCTTTGTCCAGTTCGTGTCCCGCTTAACTGCTCGCCCGACATCAGCCATGGTATTCTTGGAGCATGTCCGAACCGGGCCGCGAAACGCCGGCCGAAAAGCTGCGCATCGCGTTCGCGCTGATCGACGTTGCGGAACGCATGCTTCGGCAGCGACTTCGGCGCGAATCGCCCGATATCTCCGAAGCGGCACTCGACGAGCGTGTGTGTGCTTGGTACGCGCGTCGTCCTGGTGCTGAATTCGGTGACGGTGTGGGGACCCCAGCAGCTTGGCCTCGGCGCTAAACCCCGTCGAGCGCGCGCTGAAGCGCATTTTTGCGGAGCTTGACGACGCGGGTGTGCCCTGTGCGCTGATTGGCGGCCTCGCTGTATCGACTCGCGCCGAGCCGCGTACGACGCGTGACGTCGACGTTGCTGTCTCTGCCGATGGCGACGCTGCTGCCGAACAGCTGGTCTTTCATCTGCAAAGTCGCGGCTACGTCGTGGGAATGCTGCTCGAGCAGGAAAAGACGGGTCGCATCGCGACAGTACGACTCACTCGAGACAGCGAGCGCTCCGTGTACATCGACCTTCTCTTTGCGTCTTCGGGCATTGAACCAGAGATCGTGGCGGCGGCCGAAGAGCTTGCCGTGCTCGAGGAGGTGACCGTGCGCGTTGCCACTCGTGCCCATCTCATTGCGATGAAGGTGTTGGCTCGAGATGACCGCCATCGCCCGCAAGACTTCGACGACCTCCGCGCGCTCTTGGCGGGAGCGTCCGATGATGATTTGAACAGCGTTCGTGAAGCTCTCGCTCTCGTCGAGGCCCGTGGCTTCAACCGTGGTCGGAACCTCGCAGCGGATCTCACGCGGGCGATTGCGGATACGGCGCCTTAGCGCGGCGGCCGTAGAGTCTTTTGCGCGCCCGAGTGGATTCGTGGGGATCCATCCAGACCCTCAGTCATCTTCTCACAAGTGAACGGACACATTTCTTCTTCATCGTCGGTCCTTACACTCCGCCCTCGAGGCTCGACCTTGCGTTGTCGCGCTACGCAGCGCCGCAGCACTTCTTGAATTTCTTGCCCGAGCCGCAGGGGCACGGCTCGTTTCGCCCCACTTTGTTCGAGATCGCCTGTGGCTGTATCGGTGCGAGCTCCGAACGAGCGGGGTTGTCATCTTCGAAGGCCTGCCGAAGGGAATTGGCTCGTTGTGCCAGATCGCTCGGCAGTTCTTGCGCAATTCGTTCGTAGGCTTCGACGAGATCGGTGAGCCCGAGCAAGCCGAACGGGCTGCGCCACTCGGGCTCGAACTCTTCGATCGCAGCGCGTAGCAATGGCAGCGCACGCTCATCGCCGTAGTCAGCGAAGCTTATCGCGCCGAGCACCTGGTCACGCTCGAAGCGTTCCTTGCACCAACCGAACACGCGCTCGTCGCGTACGCCGAGTTGCGCAATGATCGAACAGAGCGTGTCTCTCTTTTCTTCCTCCACGATGGTCTGCATCAGATGGACCGCGGGCTCAAAAACGTTCCGACCGAGCTCCGGCAACCGCACGGCGATCCTATTGCTCAGGATGTCGTCGAGGTCGCCGCGCATGAGCGCCGACAACAGGGCGCTCACAGCATCTGATGCTTCCAGGTCCACCAGGAGATCGACCGCATGAACGGGCAGCCAACCCTCGCCCGGAGCGTCTTCCAGCGCGAGCTCTTCGTTGTCGATGATCGCGATCAGCTCAGGCACGACGCCGGGCGCCCGTGCCAGGACTTCGGCGTGCAGCTCTGGCCTCAATTCTTCCGCGGTGCTCGCTAGCAAGTCGAGCAGCGATTTCGGTAAGCGAAAGGCAACGTCGGGGTCGGGCATCATGGTCGCTGTGCGTGCGAGGCGGCGAATGGCTCCCTGCTTTCCTCGGACTTGAACATGACTTTCCGGTCGCGCCAAGCCGCGACCGCGCTCCCCAGTGCCAAGGAGCAACCCAGCACCCGCGGCTGCGAATTGAGTGCACTCCGCTGGATTCGAACCACTGAGCAAACGAGAAACTAGGCGGGCTCGTCCGTGCTCGTTCAGGCATCAGTCCGCGACGACGCTGAGGGTCGCTGGCAGTTTTGAGACCGGCTGAGTTTTGGTACCAAACGGGGAAGGAAAGCATTGCCCGTGAGCCGCTCTCCGAGGTCGAGGTCATTGTCATCGGCAGCGATGAAAAAACTGATGTTCGTGAACTGGCGACGCTTCCTTCTTGCCGGGTGCGTCTTCGTGAGTGCCTGCGGAGCGAACGGCACCCCAAACGGCGGCTCGACGACCGGTTCCGGCGGCGGCTCGGGTCATAGCGGCAGTACCAGCTCCGGTGGTGGATCCACGAGCAGCTCCAGCGGGGGTGGCGGCGGAAGCGCTGGCTCCGAGGCTGGCACGTCGGGTGAAGCGGCTGGCACGAGCGGGCACCCAGGCACGATCGGTAGCACAGGGGGGAGCAGTGGCGGCGGTGACGCCGGCACCGGCGACACCGGCGGCGTTGCAGGCGGAACAGCCGGAACAGGGGGAAGCGGCGTACCCACGTGCCT
>DATHOI010000657.1:0-2124 GCA_035485095.1 Polyangiaceae bacterium
CGAACGTGCTCGGACGCGTTCGAATATTTGCTCACGCTTGGGGGCTCGGGCACGGGGGCTTTAGCACCCACCGTCATCGAGCACACCGTGCAGCTCTTGCGCGAGATCGCGCAAAACTACGTCGAGCTCGGATGAGCGTGAAGTGGGCGCGAGCACGGTCAAGTCTCCGCCGCGCTCGGCGTACATCGCGCACAATCCTTCACTGGCTTCGAAGATCCCCTTGACGAAAACGACGTCTTCGTTTTTTACCTTCAGACGCCGCACGACGAGGCCGTCATCGATCAGTTCGTTGAGTTGCACGGCGCTGACGACGCTTTACTCGCGTGATTTCGAGAGCGCCAGCAAAAGCTCCACATGTTCTGGTGAGGGCCACGACCGAGTCTCGGTGGTATGCTCCAGCGCGATGGATTTCGCGCACGATTTCGCAGCCTCAGCGGCGCCGGCTTCGGAGAAAGACGACGAAGAGAGCTACTTGGATGACGCGATCGAGATCGATCTGATCGACGATCCGGGGGACGACGACCAGGAATCGACAGGGCTCGACGTGGGCGAGGAGATTGAAGATCTGCTCGCTGAGGGCGCCGGTGACAACGAGCCCGTGGAGCTCGATTTAGGCAGCTTCATCGGTGCTGATGAGCGGCGCGCGGATGACACCGACGAACATGACACAGGCATCGAGGTGGACCCCGCCGTCGGTCTCGAGTTACCCGAGGCCTTGCTGCCGGATGACGGTCGCGAGGGGCTCGATGACGGCGCGATCACGATCGACGAAAGCAAATTCCCCAGTCTCGAAGCCGACGATGGCTCGGAAGGCATCGCCGCCGAACGCGAGATCTCCCTCGGCTCTGCCGGCGATGAGGCAAAAGTGCCGCTCGCCCCCGTGGCGTGGAGCGTGCTCAAGCCGAAGGCATCGTTCGAAGCCTGCGCGGCACTGGCCGCGCGCGGGGCAAACGTGGTTGCGGCCAGCTCCGATTTGCTTTGGTTCCGCAGTGACTCGAGTGCCGCACTGCGTTTGGCAATCGACGGCAGCGCGCTGTCCGACTTAGTGCTGCCCAGTGCGACGCAAGACGTAGCGCTCGCAACGACGCAGAGCGGGCAATTATTTCGTCGTGCACGCTTCGCATCTCAAGCCGAGCAGCTCAGTCGTCTACGCGACTATTACAAACCAAGCCCCGGCACCCGGGCAGCGCTGTCTTTTGGCGGCGCGCTCGATTCGAGTGAAAACAGAGTTCTGCTGCACAGTCAGGATGGCGCGCTGCTCGACGTGCTCGACGCGGGGGATCGTTTCGCGCGCATCGACCTACCCGGCAAGGCGCTGGCCGTCGCTCGCGAAAGCGCAACGGTGCTCGTAGCTCGTGAACGCGAACGGCTCCTGGTCTCGCTCGACGGACCCGAGCAAAAACCAATCCCATTGAGCGGAGCGGCGCTGGCAGTGGCGCGGGGCAACGCTCCTTTGTTAGCCACTCACGGGGAGTGCGTGGCAATGGCGGAATTTGGGCAATCCATCACGGTTTCGGCAGATCGCGGGCACAGCTTCCGACGCGTCTCGGGCACGGCCAACACGACGGCGCTCAGCGGTGCGCGCGTCGGCGACGCGGCCCGCTTTTTCGCCGCCGTCTATCGCGAGACCACTGATCAAAGTGAAATCTTACTGGTCGATCCAGAGCTCGGTGAAGCCCTGTGCATCGCGCGGCTAGACGGCGGTGATGAATCGTCTACCCCCGATCCGGTCGACCGCGGTGAGTGGGCACGGGTCACGCGCCTGCTCTGGCACGGGGCGACTGGCCACTTGTGGGCCGTCGGCGGCTTCGGTGTACTCAGCTTTGCGCCGCCTGAGCTGCCCTGAGCATCGCGCGAAGCGCGGCGCTCACCTGCTTATTTGGCCCAAAGGGAGCACCGCTGATAGCTCTCGAGCTTGTAGTGGCCATCGTCGTCCAAAAGTACGGCGGCTCGTCTGTCGCGGATGCGGAGAAGATCCGGCTGGTCGCTGGCCACATCGCGGCGACGCAGCGCGCCGGGCACCGAGTCGTGGTCGTGGTCAGCGCGATGGGCAAGGCCACTGAAAATCTCTTGGCGCTGGCTCGCTCGATCGCGGCGGAACCACCGCGCCGCGAGCTCGATATG
>DATHOI010000658.1:0-10770 GCA_035485095.1 Polyangiaceae bacterium
CAGCGCGCGACCGAGCGTGCTCTTGGTGCGCTCCTCGATCACTGCGACGGTGCGGTAGGTGAGGGCGGTCGTGAAATAGTCGGGCGCGACCTTGCGCACGAACGCTTTGTGGTTCTCGAAGTCGAGCCGCTCGACTTGGTATTGCTCTGCGTCGTGCTGATAAATGGCTTGCTCGTGCAACATCGTGTGTGCCGCGCGAAAATCCAATTCTGCGATCGATTGGTCGTTTGCGACGTCGACGATCACGAAGTTGTCCCAGCCGATGTTACGTAGTGACACGTTGTTCGCTGGGAATGCCTCGCCGGCCCAGTGATAACGGCCCGCTGCTTCGTGCACCAGCCCGTGGCCCGCGAGGTAGTCGAGCGCGTCACGCGTGGCGTCAGGGTCGAGCGTCAGATAGCTCTCGCCCTTGGCCGGCTCGGGGTTGGCCGGGCGCGAGCCGCGCGCAGCGAGCTCGAACGGCGCCTCGAACGCGGCACACTTCAGATGCTGAATCAGTACTTCCACGTTGCTCGGATCGATGCGCGCTTCTTCTGCATTCGAGTCGAGCAAATATTGAGGTTCACGCGCCAGGTATTGATCGAGTGAATTGCTCGAACAAACGAGGACCGCAATGCTCGTGTCGCCGCGACGCCCTGCCCGGCCAAAGCGTTGCCAGGTGCCAGCAACCGAGCCCGGGTAGCCTGCGCATACGACGGCGTCGAGATCACCAATGTCGATCCCGAGCTCGAGTGCGTTGGTCGCCACGACACACAGCACCTCGCCGTTGCGGAGGCCGGCTTCGATGGCTCTTCGGCGCTCGGGCAAATAGCCTCCGCGATAAGCCATGATCGCGTCGCTGCCGGCCACGTCACCCACGCGCGCGCGCAGGTACTTGAGCATGATCTCGACCGAGTTCCGTGACGGCCCGAAGACGATGGTCGGCACCTTCGCGCGCACCAGATCAGCTGCCAGGTTCACGCTTTGCTTCAGCGTGCTGGCACGCACACCGAGCTCCTCATTTACCACCGGAGGATTGTAAATATAGACCTCGCGCGTCGAACGCGGTGCCCCGGACTGGTCGACCAAGCACACGTCCTCCGGCACTACACCGATCAACCTTGCTGCGTGCTCGCGCGGATTGCCGATCGTGGCGGTGGCGGAGATGAAAATCGGATCCGAGCCGTGAAAGCGCGCGACTCGGCGCAGGCGCGCGAGCACGTGCGCCATGTGCGAGCCGAACACGCCGCGGTAGGTGTGTAGCTCGTCGAGCACGACGTAACGCAGCCCTTGGAATAGGCTCGCCCAGCGCGCGTGGTTCGGCAAAATGCCGGCATGCAACATATCCGGATTGGTGAGCACCACTCGACACCGTTCGCGCGCGGCGCGGCGCGCGTCAGCTGGCGTGTCTCCGTCGTAGACAGTGGCTCCTGCGCGGAGCCCTGCGTCGCTCATCAACTCACGTAGGTTGTGCTCCTGATCGCGCGAGAGCGCTTTCGTCGGATAGATGAAGAGCGAGGTGGCCTCTGCGTCGCTGATCAACGCGTTCAGTACGGGCAGGTGGAAGCACAAGCTCTTGCCGCTCGCGGTGGGCGTGGCGACCACCACATGCCGACCGCCCAGAGCGGCGTCGATGGCTTCGACCTGATGGCTGTACAGCTCGGCGATGCCGCGGCCCCTGAGAGCACGATGCAGTGATTCGTGGAGCCCGCCCGGTATCGGCGCGAACGACGCCGGCGCGGGGGGCAGGGCACGCTCGGCCGTAAAGCAGCGCCGGACACTGCCTGACGCGTGCCAACCATCGATAACGCTGCGGACACCACTCGTTTGAGTCCAGGGCGGCGCGGGCACCTGAGAATACTAAACAAATGTGCGGTATCTGTAAACGACTTCGGGAATGGCTGGCCGGAAGCACGGGTTGCCCGCTCACCGCTGGCGCCGCTGGCGCCGCTGGACAATGTGTCTTGAACAAGGTGGCCCTTGGGGCCGAGCTATCGTAGGACCACGAGCCCATGAGCGACCCGATCGACCCAAGCCCCGCGCCACAAGCGGCGCCCGAGCCGCAGCCATCGCCTGAGCCAATCCCGCCGCCGGAGGTCGCGCCGAAGTCGCTATATGCGCATTCCTCGCGTCCGCCGTCAGCGCGCCCGAGCTTCCTGTTCTTCGGTGTGGTCGCCGCTGTTTCCCTGGTCGCGGACGTAACGAGCAAAGCGTGGGCTGAAATCGTGCTCTCGAAGCGCACGCTCTTGGATCCAGCGATCGTCGTGATCCCCGATCATTTGAGTCTGACGCTCGCCTACAACAAGGGCGGCGCTTGGGGTCTGCTCCAGAACTCGAGCGAGGTCATTCGTCGGCCGTTTTTCTTGCTCGTTAGCGGGCTCGCTATCGCGTTCATCGTCTCGCTATATGGCAGGCTGGTCGTGGGGCAGCGCGCGCTCAAATGGGGCTTGCCACTCGTGCTGGGCGGTGCGCTCGGCAACCTATCGGATCGCATCATTCGCAGCAGCGTGATCGACTTCGTCGATTTTCGCGCAAACTGGATCGAAACCATGAATCACGGCATCGCGAAGATTGCCAAGGGTTGGGGCATCACCGACCACTGGCCCACGTTCAACGTGGCGGATGTCTCGATTTGCGTCGGCGTGGGGCTCATGGCGCTCGACATGTTTCTCTCCAAGCGCGGCCACGAAGCAGGCGGCTCGAGCGCGCGTCTAGCGCCCGAACCGGCGCTTTCTACGGGCGGCTCGAGCAAGCCTCCCGCCGCGTAGCCGTCATGCAAGGCCGGCTGTTCAGCGTCGATCTGTCGTTCTTCGGCAGCAGCTACGTCATTCCGGCACCGAGCTACTTCGTCCTGCTGCTCACGGGCTTCCTCTTCGCTACCATCATGGGAGCGATCTGGGCCAAGCGTGTCGGCCAGGACCCGGACGTGATCGTCGATCTCGGTCTCGCGATGCTGCTCGCAGGCGTAGCGGGCGCGCGACTCCTGCACGTGTTCGCCGACGGCTACTTCATGGACTACGTGCACCTGTGCACCGATCCGAGCAAGGTGGATTGGCACCTCGATCGCGCGCAATGTCTGAGCCCCGACTATGCGGGCGTGTGGGATGCCGCGCGTGCGGTCTGCAAACCGAAGGGACGGGACTGCCTAGCTTGGGCGCGCTTTTATGCGGGTGGCCTCACGTACTATGGCGGATTTCTGGGCGCGTCCGTGGCCGCTTGGTACCTGCTGAAGGCCGACCGTTTCCCGTTCTGGAAAGCGGCGGACATGGCAGGCATGGTGGTGCCGCTCGGTCTGGGTTTTGGTCGCATCGGTTGCTTGCTGGCGGGTTGCTGCTTCGGCAAGCCCACCACGTCGAGCCTCGGCTTGATCTTCCCGGGGGACAGCCCGGCTAGTGAGTCCGAGTTCAAAGCTGGGTTGCTCAAGTCGATGGCTGAGCCGTCGCTCGCCATTCACCCGACTCAGATCTACGAATCCGGGGCGTCCTTCGCGATCGCGGCGCTGCTGATTCTGTACGTTCACGGCAGAAAACGCTATGACGGTCAGGTATTTCTGGCCTTCGTCGCGCTCTACGCTGCGGTGCGCTTCGGGCTCGAATTCCTGCGTAATGATGCCCGCGGTGGGCTCGGCGGAGTGAACACGCGCGACGCCGCGTTGCTCAGCACCTCGCAGCTGATCGGATTGTTGCTGATTGTCGCCGTGCTCATCGGACACCGGCTGCTTTCCCACAGAGTGGCCCAAGCGCCCAAGTCCGCGTAAACTGCAATTGTGAGGTCTTTAGCTGGATCGGGTCCTTCGAACCGCTCGCGCAGCGAGCTGACGTTGCCATTGGCGCTAACAGTGGCCCTCATCGGCTGCGGTTTCATCGCGGGCTGCCAGAAGCAGGACGACCACCCGCCGTTCGCTGCTGCCTGCGAGACCGACTGTAGACCCGTCATAGGTGTCGCGATCGGGAGCGGCCCGAGCGGTCCCACGGTCACCACCCCGACGCCCGACGCAGGCTTTGATGCCGGCACGCTAACGGGCAATGTATTCGAACTCGCTGACGATTCGTTCGCTCGCGAAACACCGTTCACCCAAGCGGCGACCGTGGTCGCCGACGGCGCGAGCGGCACGAGCGTGAGCGCAACGTGGGACGGCATGAATCCCTATCAGCTCAGCGGCGTCGCAGTTGAGCCAACGAATTGGATCAATGTGGCGCCGGCCGCCGTCCAAGGCGACGCTCTCCCGACCCTGCAGGCCGTCGAAACGGACGCCACGGACATGGCGGATTTAGTGGTCGTCAATTCCTCGGTGATCGACGATATTTTGACGGCCGTGGCGGCCACACGCGCGCCCGCGTTCGGCCAAGTCGTGCTGTTCTTTCGCAACGCAGGCACCGGTGAAGCGCTCTCCGGCGTGCAAGCCGTGATGAACGGGAACGCGTCGGAAGCACCCGCGTTTGCCGCCGCCAGTGGCTGGGTGAGTCCGGATGACACGACGACGACCGACAGCAGCGGGCTCGTCGTGTTCGGCAATGTCGAGCTTCCCGCAGCCGGCAGCACGACTCAGACCGTGACGGTCACTCGCCCGGCGACGGCTACCACCGCGGCAGCAGCTGGTGGCACGTTCCCCGTCAAGGTCGTGGAGGGTGCCGTTACCATAGCGACGATTGGCGTGCAGCTCTGAGCGCGGCTGGCGTCAACGTCGTCTCTCTGATAAGCGTCCGTCGTGGCCAAGCTCATCGACGGTAAGGCAATCTCCAAACTCGTTCGCGACGAGGTCGCGCGTGATGTGGAGGCTTTTAGGGCTGAAAATGGCAGAGCGCCCGGGCTACACGTCGTCTTGGTTGGTGAAGACCCAGCCTCGACCGTCTACGTTCGTCACAAGGAGAAAGCGGCGGCGGAAGTCGGCATCGTCGGGCGCGTCCACCGTTTACCCGACTCCACGACCGAAGACACGTTGCTCGGCCTAGTTCGCGAGCTGAATCAGTCGGGTGAGGTCGACGGCATCTTGGTCCAGTTCCCAGTGCCCAAGGGCATCCGCCAACAGAAGGTCATCGAGGGCACTGCGCCTTCGAAGGACGTCGATGGCCTGCATCCGGAGAGCATTGGCGCGCTGTGGGCGGGCATCCCCGGGTTGGTGCCTTGCACTCCGCGTGGCTGCATGCGCTTGATCGCCGAGACCGGCGTCAAGCTGGAAGGCGCGCGGGCAGTGGTCGTGGGGCGTAGCAATCTGGTGGGCAAGCCGATCGCCGGGCTGCTCCTCGCCGCCAGCGCCACCGTCACGCTGGCCCACTCGAAAACCCAGGATTTAGCCGGTGTTTGTCGAGAAGCGGACATTTTGGTCGCCGCCGTCGGACGCGCAAAAATGATTCCTGGTTCATGGATCAAACCCGGTGCAATCGTGATCGATGTTGGAATGAATCGGGATGAAGCCGGCAAGCTCTGCGGCGACGTGGACTTCGCTTCGGCGTCGGCAGTTGCGTCCGCGATCACTCCGGTCCCGGGTGGCGTCGGACCCATGACGATCGCAATGCTGCTCGAAAACACGCTGAGCGCGGCACGCGCTCGAGTGAAGCGCGCGGCGCGCGCACTGGTTAGCTGAGGTGTGGTTTCGGGTAGCGGGTTGGGTCGAACCCGAGCGAGTTGCACAACGCATCGAACACGGCGTCGCTGCGCTGTTCGAGCACAGCCAGCGAACCGTCGTTTTCAATCACGTAGTCGGCGCGCTTCACCTTCTCGGCAAGCGGCATTTGCGCCGCAATTCGGGCGGCGAGCGCGCTCGGGTCCAGGCCATCGCGCACGGCCAAGCGCGGCCGGCGCAACGCTTCGGGTGCATTAACGACGACGACCGGGCTGAACGTCCGCTCTAGCCCCACCTCATAGAGCAACGGCACTTCGTAGCACGCGAGCGGCTCACCTCGTTCAGCCAGCGCGGCGAAGCGCTCGCCCGCGAGTTTTCGCACTAGGGGGTGCACGATAGAGTCGAGCGCGTGACGCGCCTCTGGGTCCGAGAACACGATGGCAGCCAAGCGCCCGCGGTCGAGCTCGCCCAGAGCGTTCAGCACCCCCGATCCGAAATAATCCACGATCCTCGCAAGGCCCTCACTTTCGAGCGTCACGACGTCGCGCGCCAGCTCGTCGGCGTTCACGACGGGTAAGCCCCGAGCGCGCAGGCGCTGTGCGACCGTGCTCTTGCCCGAGCCAATACCGCCGGTCAGTCCGAAAACCCGTAGTGCCACGCGCCAAATGTACGCTGAGCCGAGCCGACAATTGGGGAAAAGCATGCTGCAGCGGGCGTCCGCTGGTGCTTTCCCGGGGCAAGGCTAAAACCGTGTGCAGTGAAGTTCCTAGCCCGCCTGGTTGCGCCGTTGATTGTCCTAGCCGGCTTGGGCTCGGCCTCGACGTCCGCAGGCGGGACCGAGTCAGCGCGAGTCGTCGCGTCCTCGATGCCGCGCGAGCGGTTTCGCTTTCACGCAGGTGCGCCGCTTCTGGCGCCCGCGGGCCTCGGGTCCACGGGCAGCATTTGTGTCGGGACCGCGGACGGGTACATCCATCTTCTCAGCCCGGACGGCAGTTTTCGTTGGAGCTACAGCGTCCATGGCGCCGTGGTTCGCCGGCCCGTGCAATCCGGCGAGCTGTGGTTCGTCACGACGAGCGCGGAACGCATCTACGCGCTGACTGCGGAAGGCACTTTGTATTGGGTGTTCCGTCCTCCGAGCGCTGTCGCGAGCGAGCTGGCCGTAGACACGACAGGCACGACTTACTTCGTCGGGGCGGATCACTTCTTGTACGGGGTCACGGCTCACGGAGGTGTGTCGTTGCGCGCCGCTTTCGGTGAGCTCAAGGCGGGACCTGTCACCGGTCCAGATGGCGCCGTTTGGGCTGAAAATCAGGCCGGAAATCTGGTTCGGGCCCGTGGTCAAGAACTGACCCGGCTGACTCCGGAGTCGCTGCCCGCCATCGATTTTGCGTCACCCGACGCGCTACGCGATCCGGACGGTCATGAGTGGCGCGTGCGCGCGGACGGCGCGCTCGAGTTCAAGCGCACACCGACTTCTGCCCCGAGCTTGCTCGAGCTCACGAGCTCGCCGCTGCTCAGTCCGAGCTGGTCACCGACTGCGCACTTCGTTTTGGTCAGCGCGCGCGACGGGCTCGTCGTAGGTGTCGGGCTCGAGCCGCAGACCCCGTGAGCGATGGACTTCAAGCACAAGCTCGCCAGGCTGAGCCCACCCAAACCGGGTGAGGCGCATCCTGAAGTGTCCCCCGAGCCGGGGTCTGTCGGGGCGCCAGCAAGAGCGGGAGCTCTCGCCGAATTGCGCCAAAAAATGGCTGAAATTCTAGAGAGCTCCGCGTTGCGACCGAATCCAGCGCGCCCGCCCGCGGGGGCTCTCGAAGGGGCGCCTGATTTTGGGTTACCCTTCACACGAGAGGAGCGAGAAAGTGGCCCGCTCTTTCGCCGCCACCAAATCCTGATGCCATCGCACCACGTGGGGCGAATGCCGGTGGATGCTGCCGCAAGCTCGCGTGCCGAGCTCCTCGGGCTCCTGGCGCTCGATCCGCGCGTTTCGGCGAGCGATCCGCGACGCGCATTGTACTTCGACACCGAGACCACGGGTCTCGGTGGTGGAGCAGGGGTCTTGGCGTTCCTAGTGGGCTTGGCCTGGTTCGACGACGAGCTGCAGTTGCACGCCGAGCAGTTCTTGCTGCGCAGTCCAGGGGAAGAGCTGCCGTTGCTCGAGGCACTGACCGAGCGCGTCGAGCGGGCTGATTTGCTCGTGTCTTACAATGGTAAGGCGTTCGATCTGCCTCTGCTCAACGGGCGCATGGTCATGAACCGGCGCCCAAAGTTGCCGGACCGCGCGCACCTGGACCTGCTGCACGTTGCCCGGAGGCTGCACAAGACCCGGCTCGGCGCGTGCCGTTTGATCAGCCTCGAAAGCGAGGTCTTGGGTTTCGTGCGTGGCCCGGACATCGCGGGTATCGATATCGCGCCGCGGTACGCACACTTTCTGCGTACCGGGGACGACAGCGTGCTCGAACAGGTCATCGAGCACAATGCGTGGGACGTAGTTTCAATGGCCGCTCTGGTCGCGCTGTACGGCGAGCCGTTCGAGTTACTTCACGAACGTGATCTGCTGGGCTTGGCGCATACCCTCAAGCGCGCGCGCGCGTTCGATGAGGCGGAGCGCGCGGCGAGTGCGGCGTTGGAACGCGGTGCCGGGCCCGACGCGCGCAAAGCTCACGGAGAAATCGCGAAAGCACGAGGTGATCGCGCCCAAGCATTGCTCCACTTCGAAGCGTTTGCGGCTGAAGTCGACGACCCGGCGATTCGCCTCGAGCTTGCTAAGCTCTACGAACATCACCTGCGCGCTCCGATCAGCGCCCTGGGTTGGGTCGATCAAGGGACCAGCGAGGCGTCCGAGAAAGCAGACCGTCGCCGCACGCGGTTGGAACGGAAAATCTCGAGGGCCGTGAAGAAGAACGGCAAGCCGCCCGCATAGCCCTCGCCAAAGGCCGCGAGGACTCCGGCAGTGACGCGCGTTCCACGCCATTTTCTGCTATGGGAGCGGGCCCCATGGCTTACGACCATAAAAGCATCGAGCCGCGTTGGCAGCAGTATTGGGCGGCTCACCAGACCTTCAAGGCGGAGCGGCGTCCCGGTCATCCGAAGTACTACGTGCTCGACATGTTCCCGTACCCCTCCGGCACGGGTCTGCACGTGGGCCACCCCGAGGGCTACACGGCAAGCGATATCGTCGCGCGCTACAAGCGGATGAACGGCTTCGACGTGTTGCATCCCATGGGCTGGGACGCTTTCGGTCTCCCTGCTGAACAGTACGCCATTGAAACCGGGACACCGCCTGCGCTCACTGTCGCCAAGAACGTCACGAATTTCCGTCGCCAGCTGAGCTCGCTCGGCTTCGCGTACGATTGGTCACGCGAGCTCAACACCACTGATCCCAGCTATTTTCGTTGGACTCAGTGGATCTTTCTGCTGCTCTTCAAGCGCGGTTTGGCGTTTCAGGCCGAAATCCCGGTCAATTGGTGTCCAGACCTAGGTACTGTCCTAGCAAACGAAGAGGTCATCGACGGGCGCAGCGAACGCGGGAATTTCCCGGTCGTTCGTCAGCCGCTCCGTCAGTGGCAATTGCGAATCACGGCTTACGCCGATCGTCTCGCGAGTGATCTGGAACCGCTCGATTGGCCGGAGACCAAGCAGAAGCAGCGCGAGTGGATCGGTCGCAGTGAAGGCGCGGAGGTCGACTTTCCGCTGCTCGGCCACGACGACAAGCTCACCGTCTATACCACGCGTCCGGACACGCTGTTCGGCGCAACATACATGGTGATCGCACCAGACCATCCGCTCACCCTGGCGATTGCTGGAAGCGAGCAGCGCGCTGCCGTCGCCACCTATGTACAAGCGGCTTCACGCAAGAGCGACATGGAGCGCACCGCGCTCAACAAGGAAAAAACCGGCATTTTTACCGGCGCTTACGCGAAAAATCCCCTGACCGGGCGCCAAATCCCGATCTACACCGCGGACTACGTGCTGGGTGCCTACGGCACTGGGGCGATCATGGCCGTGCCCGCCCACGACGAGCGCGACTTCGAGTTCGCGAGGAAGTTCGACTTGCCGATCGTCCAGGTCGTCAGCAAGGACGGCACCCTCGTCGAGTCCGTCGAGGAACCCTTCGTTGACGACGGGCTGGCGGTGCGGTCTGGCCGTTTCGACGGCCAACCCACCAGCCAGGTGAAAGCGAACGTCATCGCGTTCCTGGAGGCCGAAGGGATCGGTCGCAAGCGGGTAAACTACAAGCTCAGGGATTGGGTTTTTAGCCGGCAGCGCTACTGGGGCGAGCCGATTCCAATCTATTTCCCGGTGCATACTGCCGGCGATCCGCGTCGTGGCGACGCTTATGAAATCGACTACAAAACGCCGATCGCAGTCGAAGAAAGCGAGCTACCGCTGCAGCTCCCGAAGCTCGACGACTATCGGCCGGGAGACCCCCAAGGTCCGCTCGTGCGCGCCACTGATTGGCGCTTCTTCCAGAAGGACGGGCAGTGGTTTGCGCGTGAAACCAACACCATGCCCCAGTGGGCGGGCTCGTGTTGGTACTACTTGCGCTTTCTCGATCCGGAGAACGAGCACGAGCTGTGCTCCAGGGCTGCTTATGAAGCGTGGATGCCGGTCGATCTCTACGTCGGCGGAGCAGAGCACGCGGTCTTGCACCTGCTCTACGCTCGCTTTTGGCACAAGGTTCTGTTCGACGCGGGCTTGGTCAAGGATCCAGAGCCGTTTCTAAAGCTGGTGCACCAGGGCATCATCCTCGGCATGGCGTACCGTTGGTATGCGGTCGTGGATTCGAATGGCCGTGTGGTTCGTGCGCTGGCGGGCGATGAAAGCGGCATCGAGAGCAACGAGCAAGGGGAGCTACGGCTGACGGGGACAGGCGAGCTCGTCCAAGAGCGCTGGGCGGCGGAGCCCGAGGTCGAGGTTCGCGACGGCAAGCCGTTCCATCGCGAGCACGGCGTGCGCCTGGCGAGCGTGGCCGAGAAAATGGCGAAATCACGCGGCAACTCGGTCAGTCCCGATGCCGTGGTCGACGAATTCGGCGCCGATAGCTTGCGCCTGTACGAGATGTTTATGGGCCCGCTCGAGCAAGCGAAACCGTGGCAATCGGCCGGGATCCAGGGCGTGCGCCGATTTCTCGATCGCGTACACAATGTCGCGACGCGACCGCTTGCCGGGACGCCACTCGATGCCGAGACCGCCAAGCTCGTCCACCGCACCATCAAGAAGGTGGGGGA
>DATHOI010000659.1:0-4469 GCA_035485095.1 Polyangiaceae bacterium
CGATTTGCCGGCGCCGAACACGGTAGTCAACGCGTTTGCCTACTCGCAGGAGTTTGGCTTCATGGTGATGGACCGCGTGGGCGCCGTCGGCGACAAGAACTGGAAGTTCACCTCCTACCGCACGAACGGGACGGTCATCGCGGTCTGCAGCATGGCGCAAGCGAGCGCTTGCAGCGGCGTGTGTGACAGCACTCCGGGCACTCGGATCAGCTGCACGGATGGCAGCGGCAGCGTGGTCGGCAGCTACGACAACATCCCGTAACTGGGCCAGCCACGCAGGTTCACAAACCGAGCGTCGTCCGCAGCCGGGCCTCGCCGGAGCGACTGATCGGTACGCTGCGGCCGTCGTGCAGGATCGCCATTTTGCTGCCGTTGCCCCAGGGTTCGATGCGGGCGACGCGGCTGACGTTGAGTAGGTACGAGCGGTGCACGCGCACGAACTGGCGCGGATCGAGGCTGGCTTCGAGGCTCTGGAGCGTCTGTTGCGTGAGCGAGGAGCGAGCGTCGTGAAAGACCTCGACGTAGTCGTCCTGGCCGCGCACGAAGTCGATGGCAGCCGTGGCGATGATCAGGATCTCCGCGCCGTCGCGGATGACCAGCCGCTCGAGGTAGCTGCCCGGGCTGCGCGCAGCCCGCGCCAGCTCCGGTGCGGCGAGGTTGCGCAGCTCGCCGAGGCGCTTTTCCGCCCGCGTGAGCGCCTGCGCCAAGCGCTCCGCAGAGAAGGGCTTGAGCAGGTAGTCCACGGCATGAACCTCGAAGGCGCGCACGGCATACTCGTCGAAAGCAGTCGTGAAGATGACGACAATTTCGGGCGCGAGCAGGCCGAGCACCTCGAAGCCGTCGAGTTTGGGCATCTGCACGTCGAGCAGCAGTAAATCGGGGTGGTGCTCCTTAGCGAGTTGCAGGGCTTCGAGCCCGTTCTTCGCCTGCGCGACGATGCGCCACGCGGGGTGCGCGCGCAGGTACTCGGCGAGCAGGCGCCGCGCGGGTTCTTCGTCGTCGACGACGAGCACGCGCCGCTGAACGGCAGGTTCGCTCATCTCTCCTCCGCGGCGTGCGGGGAGCTCGCCGGTAGGTCGAGCACGACGCTGAAGCGGTCGACCTCGCGCTCGACGCGCAGCGCAGCGTCGTTCCCGTATTGGCCGAACAGACGCGCTCGCACGTTCGCGAGACCGACCCCGCCTTCATGGCGCGCCAAGCGTTGCCGAGCATGAGGAGCCGGGTCGAGCCCATTGTCGAGCTCCATGGTCAGGCGTCCGCCGTGGCAGCGCGCGCGCACGCGCAGCGGCTGCGGTTCGTCCACCGGCGCGATCCCGTGCGTTACGGCATTTTCCACGAGCGGCTGGAGTAGCAGCGAGGGGATCTCGCAATCTTGGGCGGACTCTTCCATGGAGACCTCGATGCGCAATCGCTCACCCAAGCGTAGCGCTTCTACCGCGAGGTAGCGCTCGCAGAGCGCCCATTCCTCACGCAGGGGAACCAGCGCGCGTTCCTGAGCCCCGAGCGTCCCCCGCAGGTATTGCGCCAGAAGCAGGCACGCATCGCGCGCCTTCACGGGGTCGTAGCCGATCAGCGCGCTCACGGTATTGAGGCTGTTGAAGAGGAAATGCGGATGAACCTGGGCGCGCAACGCGCTGAGCTCGGCCCGCTGCGCGGCGAGGGCGAGCACCGCTTCGCGTTCGCCGGCCATACGCCGCTGTTCGAGCTCCGCGAGGACGTAGTGAAACGTCGCGACCAGGAGGTAGAAGAGCGCCCCCACGCCGAACAGTGCGCCCTCGGCCGCTCCGACGTCCGCGGGCAACCCGTGCCAGGCCGGCAGCAGCGCTAGGAGCTCGGCCAGGAGCTGCGCACAGGCCACAAAACCGACGCTCCACAGGGCGGCGGTCGCGGCGTGAATCGACACGACTCGCCACAGCTTTGCCGGCAGTAGCGGCAGCGCGCGGCACAGGTACCAGACCACTAGTGTGCCGAGCGCGAAGGCCACTGTACAGGCCGCGCTCAGGACTAGCGCACCGAGCGGAGCAGTCGAGTGGATCAGTACCCAGGGCACGGCCGAAAGACCCGCCCAGAAGAGCAGATAGGCTGAAAGCGAGCGGCGCTGGGCGAGGAGCGGATGCACGGCGGTCGGCTGATTCTAAAGAAGTGTTCGGGATCAGTTGTGGATGCTGAAGCCGCCGAGCGTGACCGAGCCGACCACGCGCAGCAGCGGCGCGTTGCCCGAGCCTTGCGTGGTGCGGGTCGAATCATCGGCGCCGCCGATGAGCGGCGTCACGTCGCACAGGATCTGCCACGTGTCGGGCACGCGAATATCGACGCCGCCCATCACGATGCGCACGTCGAGCAGGGCGCCTTCCGGAGCGAGGCGCGCGTAGCGGAGGTCGAGCTCGACGCCACCCGCGGTGACGCCGAGCTCTCCTCCTTTCCAGGCTTGAGAGGCGATCTTGAACTCTGCGCCCGCGAAAGTGATTTGCTTGTTCAAGCGGTCGTCCTCCGTCGTGAGGCTGCGCTGCGGCGCCCCCTCGTCGCGCCACTGCGCGTCAAAGAGCTCATCCGAGTCGTCGTGCGGTCGAGGGCCAGCACCAGCAGGTGGATCCGTGGGTGGCTCGCGCGGTTCGGAGCCACGCGCTGCCCGAATCAGGAACGCGACTCCGAGCAGCACCACGAGCACCGGCCACAGGTGCGCGGCCGGAAAGGTCAGAAAGCCCAGGTTCCTGGCGAGCAAGAACCCACCCAAGGCCGCGAACGCGAGGGCGAAGAGCGCGCCCATGAAACCGCGCCCTCGAAACAGGTTCGAGATTCCGAAGAACACCAATAAGAGCGGCCAGAAATCGACGATCCGCACCTGCGGAGGCAAGAAACCGAGCTCGCGTGCGAGCAGCCCGCCGCCGACGGAGACCAGGACCAGGCCTGGCCACAAACCGGGCCTGTGGTGGTAATTCGTTCGCATCGCTCGCTCCTATCGTACCGAAAGCCCACCGGCTACGACCATCCCCGCAATGCGTAGGCGCGGCCGCGGCGCCGCCGAGCTCGGCGCGCGCCGATCCTCGCCCACGCCGCCCCAAATCGCATCGACCTCCCAGGCGATGTCCCAATCGGGCGGCACCAGGATGTCGATGCCGCTGAGCGCGGATTGCACGTGGATCGTCGCCCCTTCGGGGCTGAGCGCCGCCTCCCTGAGGTCGACCGTCACCCCGGAAAGGACGGCGGTTACGCGCCCGCTCCGAAGCTCTCGTGATCGAACGTGGATCCAGAGGCCGTGGAGCGCCGCTCCGCGCTCGAAGCCGTCTTCGACCGTGGCGACGCACTCCGGTTCGAGCTCGTCGTCTTCATCTTCCCAGCAAGGTGTTGTCGTCGCTCTCGTCTGCATGCTGTCCTCCAACGAAGGGCCCGAAGTGAGCCGTCTTCCTGGAGCTCAAAGTAGGCTGCTCCGGCGCCGCGCGCCCGGGCAGATCGGCGAACGCGCACGCGCTACCGGTGAACGTCTCGATCGCGCCGGAGTACACCTGATCCTCAGCCAACGCATCGCGCCGTCCGAGTCGTCAACACCCTGACGCGAGCGGCACCGCTGGTGCGACGCAGGACTAAGTTCGGGCATCGAGCAGCCCTCGGCGGAGCATGATCTGAGCCGCGACTGGTCGAGCGATCCGACTCACGGATCGCGATCCGCCCTCAGAAGTCCATGGCCCGCTGCAGGCGCAGGAGCAGTCGAGTTCGCCGCTCGACGACCTCCGCGTGGTCGGCCCTCGCAGCCGCAAGCTCGACCCCGCAGTGCGGGCAGTGCGTTGCCGGCGGGACCACGTATTGGTTACATGCGCGACAAAGCTCCAAAATCGGAGGCACGCGACCGACCTGCATCTGCTCCGGGCGTCCCTGCGCCGCCGAGGGCTGTCGTTTCCGCAGCTGAACGAGCGGGGCATCACTCGTTTTGGGCACCGAAGCTGGAAGCGCGGCGTCTTGGCTACCAGAAAGTGGTTCGACGACCAATGCAAATTTGCCGATGGCAAACGGGCTCTGTGCTGCCTCGCGCTCTTTGACAATTCGCTCGCGAAGCCCGCGCTTCGCGAGCTCGAGCACGCGATAGTGACAATATGGGTTATTCCCTGGACGGCCGAAGAGAGAATCAGCCGTCCAAGTGCACCCGGCACGGCACACGTCAGCGTAGTAGCAAGTGCCGCAGAAGCCCCAAAGATCTCGGACCGAGCGCACGCGACCAAAATGCATCTCGGGCGCGCTCCGCCAAATTTCCTCGAGGCTCACGTCGCGCACGTTGCCTCCGGCGTAGCCGAGTGTGCGCAACGACGGGCAGCCCTTCACGGTGCCGTCGGCTTCGATGCCGAGCACATTTTGACCCGCGGCGCAGCCCGACCAATGCACCGTTTCATCGCCCCGCCCGCGCAACTCGTGCTCGTGCGGACCAAAGTACCCAATATTGTTGCCTACCGTAATGAGTAGTCCACGGTCGAGCGCGG
>DATHOI010000660.1:0-5528 GCA_035485095.1 Polyangiaceae bacterium
GAACCAAAGGTCCGAAGAGCCAGCATCGTGGGAGTCGTGTGCGCGCTGCATTCGTCCTACTCTGTGTGCAAATTAGACACACCAGCATACAAGGTAGGACAATTCTCTCCATTGTAGCCTTCCCGTCAAGGAGTTTCCGACTAACGCATCGCGGCGTTCGGTGACGCTTTCGACATCTGGTGCGGAGTTGGCGCTCAACGCGGGAATCAGCGCGCGCGCGGCGCCGTGGCGACTACTCTCGAATCCGTACGATGACTTCCGGCAAAGTCTACCTGGTGGGCGCCGGTCCCGGTGATCCGGGGCTCATCACTGTGCGCGGGCTGGAGCTGCTCTCGCGCGCGGACGCGGTGCTGTACGACGCGCTCGCGCACCCAGCTCTGCTCGAGGCCTGCCCGAACGCGGAGAAGCGCCACGTTGGGAAGCGCTACGGGCAAGAGAGCGCGTCGCAAGACGCGATCAATCAGGCGCTGATCGAGCTCGCGCGCGAGGGTAAGCAAGTCGTGCGGCTCAAGGGGGGTGACCCCCTGCTGTTCGCGCGGGGTGCCGAGGAGCTTCAGGCGCTGCACGAAGCCGGCATTCCATTCGAGATCGTGCCCGGCGTGTCGTCCCCGGTTGCTGGCGGCGCGTACAGCGGCATTCCGCTGACCCATCGCGATCTTTCGTCGAGCGTGACGTTCATCACGGGCAGTGATCGCGAGGGCAAGGAATGGTCGCCTGAATCCTGGCTAAAGCTCAGCACGGCGACCGATACGATCTGCATCCTGATGGGCATGCGTCGCATCGAGGAAATCATGGCAGCCATCATCGCGGGCGGGCGCAGCTCGCAGACTCCGGCCGCGGTCATTCAATGGGCGGCGCGCCCCGAACAGCGCGTCGTGACCGGCACGGTGGCCACGATCGCAGCGCTGGCGCGCGCACAAAATGTCGCAAATCCAGCGGTGATCATCGTGGGCAACGTGGTCACGATGCGCGAGCATCTGCGTTGGTTCGATAGTCGCCCGCTGTTTGGGAAATCCCTGCTCGTGCCGCGCCCGGCGGAGCAAGGGCGCACCACTGCGGTGGCGATTCGAGCTCGCGGAGCCAAGCCCGTGCTCTTGCCAGCGATCGAAATTCGCGAGCCTGAAGATCCGGCGCCGCTCGAGCGAGCCATCACTAGGCTTCGCGATTTCGACTGGGTATTGTTCACGAGCGCCAATGGAGTCGAGCTATTCATGCGCGCCCTTGGCCGAGCCGGGCTCGACGCGCGCGCCTTCGCGAGCGCGAAGATCGGAGTCATCGGCCCGAAGACAGCGGCGGCGTTGCAGCGCTTCGGCTTGGTTGCCGACGTGACCGCGACCGAATTCGTCGGCGAGGGGCTGGCGCGTGCGGTGCTGGCGCGCGGCGCTCCGCAACGAGTGCTGGTTGCCCGAGCGCTCGTTGCGCGCGACACATTGCCTGAGCTGCTACGCGCTGCCGGAGCCAACGTCGAAATCGCGCCCGTGTACCGAACCGTGTCCGCTGACGCGGGAGCCGCGCTCAGAGCGAGCTTCCAAAAGGCGGAGCTCGACGTAGCGCTCTTCACGTCCAGCTCGACGGTCAGCGCCGTGGTCGAAGCGCTCGGATCCGAGGCGCCCGAGCTGCTGTCCCGCGTGACCGTGGCGAGCATCGGACCCATCACGTCGCAAACGCTTGCGGAACGAGGCGTGAAGGTCGACGTGAGCGCGAGCGCGTTCACCGTCGACGGCTTGCTGGACGCACTGGAAGCTTACTTTTCGGCGCCTTGAGCCGACCGATTCATCTTCGTTCGAAGCGATAGCCCGCGTCGGCCAGACGAGCGCACACCTCGTCGATGTGCTCGAAGCCGTGCGTTTCGAGCACGAGCTCGATCAACGTTTCTCCGAGCTCGGCGCCGGAGAAGGCTCGGTCGTGGTTGAGCTCGAGCACATTGGCGCGTGTCTCGGCGATCACGCGAGTGAGCTCGGCGAGCACGCCCGAAACATCCGCCGCGGTGACCACGATGCGGGCCAAGCGCCCGGTCTTGACCAAGCCGTGCTCGATGATGCGAGACACGAGGTTCACGTCGATGTTGCCACCGCTCAAGACGACCGCGACGCGCGCGCCATCGAGCTGAAAGCGCCGATGCAGCAGCGCCGCCACGCCCACGGCCCCCGCACCTTCCACTACGGTCTTCTCGCGCTCGAGCAGGAGCAGAATGGCTTGGGCGATCTCCGCCTCGCCGACCAGCGCGATTTCGTCCACGTATTTGCGCACTAGCTCACGTGCCGTGTCGCCGACTCGACGCACGGCGATGCCGTCGGCGATCGTTTTGCCGCCGGGCAGAGAGGGTGGCGCGATGCTTTCGAGCGCATACTTCATGCTCGGGAAGCGACGCGACTCGACTCCCAGCACGCGTACTCGAGGATTCGTTTCTTTGATCGCACACGCGATGCCCGCAATGATGCCGCCGCCGCCGATGGGCACGATCACCGCGTCGAGCTCGGGCGCGTCGGCGAGCAGCTCGAGCCCGATCGTGCCTTGACCTGCGATCACGAACGGGTCTTCGAACGGGTGGACGTACACGAGCCCGCGTTCACGACCGATGAAAGCGGCGGTCTCGGCGGCGTCGTCGTAGCTCGTGCCCTTCAGGATCACCGTGGCGCCGTAGCGCCGGGTGGCCGTGACTTTGACGAGCGGCGTGGCCTCGGGCATCACGACCGTGACCGACACGCCGAGCCGGGCACCGTGCCGGGCCACTGCCTGGGCATGATTTCCAGCGCTGGCCGTGATGACGCCGCGAGCGCGCTCTTCCAGCGACATCACCTCGAGCCGATTACAGGCACCGCGTTCTTTGAACGAGCCGGTGAGCTGGAGGTTCTCGAGCTTCAACCGCAGCTTGGTACCGGTCAGCTCGGAAAGAGCTGGGCTCTCGACGCAAGGCGTGCGCCGCACCTTGCCAGAAATGCGGCCCTGGGCTGCTACGATGTCCGATAAGTTCAGCATTTCTGCGATCGCATTGGCGGCCCTTGATCCTGCCACTCTTTTCGCCTTTTCCCAGAATCGTCGCGCGCTGGAGCGCGGGCCGATGTGGGCGACCCGCGCCGTTCTGCGAGCCCATCACACCCTAACGGCATGGGTGGTTCTGAGGCACTTCGGTGAGCTCCGGATCGCGTCTCGGTTCCTTGACCAAATCAGCGATATCCCCTAGGATTTAGGACCTCGGAGAGGTTTCGGCTGGAGTCAGACCGAGCCTTCGAGCGTGCCGAAAAATCCGACGTGCAGCAAATCGATCGCGAGAAGACTCTCCAGGCTGCCCAGAAGTACATCGAGAAAAAGAGGTACGACCGGGCGATCGCGGAGTACCAGAGGATCGTTCAGGACGACCCGAACGACGCTCGTACACTTCTGAAGATCGGCGACCTGCAGGCGCGGCTGCAGGCGTACCCCGAGGCGATCGCAACCTATGACCGCGTCGGTCAATACTATTCGGCGCAAGGCTTCGCCCTCAAAGCCATCGCGGTCTACAAGCAGATCCGGGAGCTGATCAAGAAGCACGCGCCGGATCTGGCGGATCGCTACGGCCACATCGTGCCGAAGCTCGCTGAGATTTACACGCAGCTCGGCCTGACCAGCGACGCGCTGGCGGCCTACGACGAAGTGGCGACGCGGCTGCAACGCGCCGGTCGCGATCGCGAAGCGATTGAAGTCTTCAGCAAGATGGTCGGGCTCGACGCCCAGAACCCACTGCCGCACTTGCGCTTGGCCGAGGCGCGTTGCCGCGTGCAGAGCCTGGACGAGGCCATCGAGTCGTTCTGGACGGCGGCCGAGCTGCTCTTGAGCCTGGAGCGTCGAGACGACGCGCTCAAGGTTATCGAGCGCATTTTGCACTTCAAGGTCGACGCTCGGTACGCGCGAGTCGCAGCCGAGTTGTACCTGCAGCGTGGCAGTCGTGAGGACGGTCTGCAGGCCCTCACCAAGCTGCAGGTTTGCTTTCAGGCGGACCCGAAGAACTTGGACACCCTGGGCCTGCTCGCCCAGGCCTTCACTCTGATCGGCCAAGAGGCGAAGGCGATCGAGGTTTACAAGGAAATGGCGCGCATCGCGCGCGACAGTGATCGGCGCGACCTGTTCGATCAATTGCTCGCGCACTTGCGAGACGCAGCGCCTCACGACGAGCAAGTGCGAGCGCTGCAGAGCTTGCCGCCGATGGCCGCGAACTCCTCGCGGCCGCCGCTCGATTCGCAAGCTCCGGTCAGCGTGGGTGATGGCGAAGTCGAGTTCATCGACGAAACCACCGAGCGCGACGCACTGCAGGTAGCGCCCAACGATCGGATACCGCTGCCCGCGCCGCGGCCGGCGATGGCTAGCGCGCCCGACGTAGTCGTCGTGGACGAACAGCTCGAGGCCGCAGAAGAGCTCGGGGATCCGAGCTCTTTCGACGCGCGCGCGCACGCTCGCAAGGCGGTGGTCGACGCCGAGTCCTTCCGTAAATTGCGGCTCTTCCCCAAGGCCATCGAAGCCTTACACATCGCGCTCGAGATCGATCCGCGGTCGCTCGAGATTCGTCAGAAGTTGCGCGAGCTGCTGGTCGAGTCTGGTGATCGCGAGGGCGCGATCGCCGAGACGCTCAACATGGCTTCGCTGCAGCTCGACAACGGCGATCTCGCTCAGACCGAGGCGCTCGTCTACGAGGTCCTCGAAATCGAGCCAGAGCATCCGGAAGCGTTGGCGATGCTCGAGCACATCGTGCCTGCCCAAACCGGCTACGCTGAGGAGGACGACGGCCGCACGCGCGTGCAAGCGCCACGCGATCTGATCCCCTCCACGGAAGGCTACGATCCGGACGCGCCACTGCCTTCGTACGATCTGGAAGAGATCGGCGCCGAGCAGGCCATGAATTCCGAGCCGGGGCGCTCGTTCCTGCAACGCCAGGCGTTCGACGTTCCCGATGATCCGTTCGAAGCCGATCAGCCGTTGCCGAGCTTTCCGCTCGGTTCGGAGCCCGACGCTCGCGAGGTCGCGTCGCGTGGTCTCGACGACTACGAGGAAGAGACCTACGAGGTCTCGACGGTCGAGGACTTCGTACCGCCGCCGACAGCGCCCGCATCGGCTTCCGAAGGGCTGGAGGACGTGCTCGACGAGGCTGATTTCTTCGCGACGCGCGGCTTGTACGAGGACGCCAAGGCGATCCTCGTCGAGCAGCTCACGCGCACTCCGAATCATCCGTTGGTCGTCGAACGGTTGCGCGAAATCGAGAACTCGCTGGGCTCTTCCGGTGAGAGCCAGACCATCGAACGCTCGCAGCTCAGCAAGACTCAAGAAGAAGAGTCGCTCGACTTCGACATCGCGCAATCACTCGGCGCACTCGACGAGATCGAGTTGCCGCCAGAGAGCGCCGCGGCGCCGGTTTACAGCGTTTCTGGTGAGGCGGACGTCGATCAAGTCTTCGAGAAGTTCAAAGCGGGCGTGCGGTCACAGGTTTCCGAGAACGACAGCGCGACGCACTACGATCTCGGTGTCGCGTACAAGGAAATGGGCCTCATCGCCGACGC
>DATHOI010000661.1:0-5925 GCA_035485095.1 Polyangiaceae bacterium
GGGATAGTACTGGTGGTAGCCGGGGAGCTGCTTGTCCAGCGTCGCGCGCACCAACTCGGCGGCGTCCGAGAACATCAGGTACCCGAGCACTTCCCCGAAGTTGAACGAGGACCGTGCAGCAGGCTTGCCGCCTGCGGTGAAGCGATCGATCCAGCTGTCTCCAATCAGGACCGGGAAGCGCAGCGACGTCGCCACCAGATCAGCGTTGGCGCGGCTCAGCTCCTGCAACGTGCGCTCACCGAACTCTTTGCTCAGCGCGTAGAAGTTCGAGCCGGGATTGCTGGGAACGCTGCCGTCGAGCGGTAAATATGGGATCGGGTACGGCGCTTCCGAGCGCATACCATTCGGGACCTTGAGGATGGCCTGAACGGAGCTCGAGAACACGATCCGGCGGATGCCGATGTCGACCGCGGCGCGAAAAACATTGGCGTTCATCGCCGTGTTCTCGGACAAGAGCCGCTGCGGCGAGGGCCCGGCCAAGAGATTCGGATGATTGCCCAGATGCACGACTGCGTCGCAGCCTTCGAGCAACGTGTAGACCGCGATCTCGTCGCGCAGGTCGGCGTGCACGAGCTTCACCTTGAGCCCTTCACGGTGCTTGTAGTCGGTCGCCTTGACCTCGAAACCTGCCTCACTGAGATGAGCACAAACTGCCGAACCGAGCCTGCCGGCAGCGCCGGTAACGAGAACTTTCATGCGCGCTTTTAGGCGCTCTTAGCATGAGCCCGCGCGACCCCAAATAAGTTACTGCTCGCTTCGAGTGCCCTCCACCGGCTACGCCGCCAAGGCCGACAAATAGCGCAAACCGGACGCTATCGGTTCGCGATGCGCGAACCGGATCTCGAGGGCAGCGAGCTCGGCCTGCAGCGCGCTCGACAGCGCGCCGTGCTCGCCCAGCTTGCACAAGCACTCGAGCAGATTCCAGCGCAGCAGCCATTCATCCGCGAAGTCGCGGCTCAGAGCGCTGTGAATGCCGGTGAACGGCGCCACGACCGAGCTACCGAGGTGCTCCCGAAACGCGTGCACCGCACGTTCATACAAGGCCAACAGAGCCTGCTCGCGTTCGGACAGCGTAACCGGCTTGGGAACGCGCGCGCCCGACGCTGCGCTCGGCGGAAAGAAGGCAGGATCGAGCGCGCCCGCGTGCGCCGTCACCACTTCGGTGGCCGCATACAGGAGGTACTCCGGAGCGCGCTCACAGAAACCAGTTCCACGCGCTGAGCTCAGCGAATAGTCCCTGAACCGGGCCGAGACGAGCTGGCCGCGATTGCTTTCGGTCGTGGCCACGAGCTCGCCTTCCAGCTCGACCCCGGAGGCGAAACACAGCCGCGTGCGCGCACCCCGACGATACGCTCGCAATGCTTGCGCGGTGAGCGAGGCGAGCGCCACGCCGTCACTCAACAGACCGATCGGTAGGCGATAGCCGGCAGCGGGGGCGTCGAAGGTGTGTTCGAGCCTCCCTGCCACGCCGTGGCCGACGCGGCCACGCAGCGTCAAAACGCCTTCACGCGCGTGACCCTCGAGGGCGCTGAGCTGGCCGACCAGAAACGTCTGATCTTGAAGCTGCAGCGTGGCGAGTTCCTCGCTTCGGAGTGCGGCGCTGAGCGCAGGGTCGCCGCCCTGGTGATGAGCGAGCGACGCTTCGACCTCAGCCAACACCGAAAAAAGCTGATCGAAATCAGGCGCCACGAAAAGCTGCGGCTGAGTGCGCGTGATGTCGTAAGCCACGTCGACGCAGCTCGCGGAGAGCGGCAGCTTCCGCACCGACGGGGCATGGCAAGCGTGGCTCTCCCAAAGGGACGACAGCAGGCCGGCGCCGTACAACTTGTAGTCGCGCGGCGTGCCGACGAGGCCATACTCCGCCGTCCACCAATACAGCCGCGACAGCCGGCTCGCGTCACTCGTGTAGGTCACTTCCGCGAGCGCTCGCTCGAGGCGCGCCTCGGCCGCGTTGAGAGCGGCCTCGGACGCGCCGGGCGTCTCCTTGACTTCGGACAGCTCGAAGATAGCGCTGTAGACGCGGGCATCTTCCGGGGAAGAAAAAGCTTTTTTTCCCACCTGCCCGATGGCCCGCAGATACTCGGCGTAGCGAGTGTCGGGCAGGATCGGCGCATGACCGGCCGCCTCGTGAATGATGTCCGGCGCCGGCGTGTAGACCAGATGGTCCTTCGTGCGCATATCGGCGGCGATGGGCAAAATGCCGGCGGCCTGAAATTCCTGGAACGCGCGCGGCGGAATGAAGCCGTCCACACACACGGCGCCCCAACCAAAGCGTTCGAGACGCTCGCTTATCTCTGCAATGCGTGGGATGCGCTCCACGGAAATGCCCGTCTTGCCGAGCCCACTGCGATACGCGGGGTGCGCAGTGTGTTGCAGACGCTCGTAGGTTTGGAGCAGGACGAACCGCCACACGGCTTGGTCGATCTCGGTGTATTGGGAGTAGTCCTGCTCTACGACGTAACGCCGTAAGTTGTGGGGGACGTGCGCAAGATCAGTCATGGGTCGGGGACCGCGAGCGAGACGACCCTAAACTTTAGCACGTCTCCCGAGCGTCAGAGCGTCGCGGTCAGTACGTCGGGCGGCGCGACGGCCGGCATGGGAAAGGCCTGCGCAAAGGACACGAAAAACGCGCCGGGAAACGTGGCGTAACCTGGCGAGACAGGAAAGCCCCAGTCGGCCCGAAATACGATGCGATCGAACTCCGGGAACAAGATCCGCAAACCCAAACCCGCGTCTTGCTTGAGTTGAAAGTGGCTGATGCGGTCATTCGCGTCGCCCACGTCGTAGAAGGCGGCCGCGCCGACTTGCGCGGACAGGATGTCGACCGACGTCGTACGCAGCTCCGCGCTAGCGGCCAGCTCGTTCGCACCCTGAAACGCGCCCACGGCATAGCCGCGCAGCCGGTTGTCTCCGCCTATCAGAAAGCGCGTGTTGAAGTAGTTGCGAAAATGATCCTCGAACTGCCCGTCGAGCACGATACGACCCAAGCCAAAGCGCGGCGAGACCACGTGCAGGCGAGACTCGAACAGCGCATCGTCTCGGTTCTCGGAAGCGTACTGGATCGACTGTTGAACGAGCGGGCGAATCAGGCCGTCCCCCAAAGGAAAGGTGTAGGACGCCTCAGCGAGCGAACCGAGCAGACTCCGAGTCGAGCCGACCGCGCTGCTCGCCGGATACACTTTGAGGAGCAGATCATAGCCGCGTGAGAAATTCTCCTGAAGCCCCAGAGTTTCGACCTCGATCAGCGAGCTGTAGTCGGTACGGTGAGCTCGCAGTTGCACGAAAGGGCTCACGCGTTGATCGGACACCGGTAGCTCGTCGCGGATGAATTGAGCGCGCGCGCGAGGATCGTAAGCGGACAGATCCAACGTGCGATAAATGGCGCGCGCCGCCTCGACGCCGAAGTAGAAATCGTACTTGAAAACTCGACCGAACGAGCGAACGACCTGATACCCGCCGTACAGCTGGTCGCGGTTATAGCTGACGGGGATGTGGTCGTCCTGACGGGTGGCAGCTGCATCGTACGACGCGACGTCGACGCCGATGAAGTGCCGGTAAACGTCCTTGTTCCACAGGAACGACGTACCCCAGGCCCATTTCGTGTCGAGAGAGTAGAGCGGTTGACCGTAGCGGAACTCGCCGAAGGAGCCTTCGTTTGCGCCGGTGTCTCGATTCTTGAATACGTTCGCTTGGAAGTCACCCTCCACGTGGCTGCCGAACAAGCGACGGTGCCCGAGGCTCCCGCCCAACGAGTAGCGCGCAGGGTCGAGAGTCAGCAAACCTGCGACGATGGCGTGAGTGCCGAGAACATTCTCCTCGCTTGGGTTGAGCGCCAGGAAGTTGATGTGCGCGTTCGAGGATTGGAGCAGCCAGTTCAAGCGCAAGCTCCAGACGTCTTTCGTTATCACGAGCAGGCGGACGCGGTCCGGCGCGCTACCCTGCGCGGGCACGATGAGCACGATGGACAGCTGGATCAGATCGCGCAAATTGCGCGCGGTCTCGTCGACGAGTCGAGTGTCGTAACGGGTGCCCTCGCTGAACAGAAGCTCGCGAGCGATGACCTGCTTGCGCGTCGTGGTATGAAAGACATTCACGAAGTCGGGCACCGGATCGCGTTCGTCGAAGACCTCGATCGGAACGACCTCGATGGCCTCGATCCATTTGCCTTCCGGCTCCGGCTCGAGGACGAGCTTCCGCTCACTCAGCTCTTGGTCGACCACGCTTTGCTCGAGCGCGGAGTAGCCACCGATCTGCGCGCGAGCCACCCCTTCACCGGCTGCCAGCAGCGACACCGCGAAGGCACCGAAAAAAAGGCCAAGCCAGCGGTTCAAGTCTACCTCCGGCTAGGATAGTGTACGCGCTCCGTGCAGGTCCACCCGACTCGCACCAGCATCGATCTCGCCGCGACTGCTCTGGTTGCGGTGACCGCTGGGCTTTTGTTGCAGAGCGGACCCGTCGTCGCGTGGGCCGGCGCGTTGCTCGTTGGTTTGGCGCTGGCGCGCGCGGTGACCGAGGTCAGCGTGAATCGCATTCGCAGCGCGGGCTTCGAGATGCTGTGGCGCGGGGAAGCGCGCACCGTGCGAGTCGCTCGCGCCGAAGTCGTAGAAATCGAAGCCGAGGTCAGAAATCGCGATTCGCGCGCGGCGCGTTTTTTCGGGCTGCGCGCCGTCAGCGCACCGGAGCTCGAGATCCAGATTTCCCCGGTGGAAGGCGAGGTGCCCGCGGGGGGCCGCATGCGCTGCGTGCTGCGCGTGACGGGGCGTCGCGTCGGACGCTTCGGGATCCACGGGCTGTCCCTGGAAGTGCAAGGTAGCCCGGGGCTCTATGAAGTGCCGCTCACCTTCGCCAATCCGTACGGCGTGGAGGTGATGCCTCGTGCCTATCAACCCTTCGCGCATCAGGCGCTCGGCGGGCGCAGTCATCAAGGCGCGGACCGCGGGCGGCCCGGACCGGTCGCGGGTGAAGGCGAGCAATTGCGCGAGCTGCGCGAGCACCGAAGCGGCGACGCGTTTCGGCGCATCGCCTGGAAAGCCACGGCCAAGCGCGGACGGCTGATGGTGCGTGAATACGAGCGGGAAGAGCGCGACGTGGTCTGGTTCGTGCTCGACGCCTCAGTCGAACTCGGCGCCGGCGTCGCGGGCTACACGCCGCTCGATCGCGCGGTCGACGAGGTCGCCGGTTACGCGACACGGCACGCCGCGCGCGGTGACCGCATCGGGCTCGCGGTCGTCGCCGGCCGCACTCTCTCGCGACTCTTGCCGAACCGCGGTACGAACCATACGCTCGCCATTTTGCAGGCGTTGAGCGACGCGCCGTGCTTCGTGGACGCCGATCGCAGTGGACTCGACGAAGCCGACGTCGCGGCGCGCGTGCTCGAGCACATGCGACCGCTCGATCCGACCGCGGCGGAGCGCGTGCGCTCGAGTGAGCTCGATCGCATCGCTCGGCGCGCGGAGCGCTTGCGAGCTCGAGCGCCCTTCGACGCGCGAGAGGTGCAGTCTGGCTCGCGACGCGAGCGCGGGCTGCGCCGCTATCTGTTGGCGTTCGGGCTCGGTTCACCAGCGCGCCTGGAACCCGACCGACCGCGCACCGATCACGAGCTTGCGCGCGTGCTGCAGAACATCAGTCGTGCGCGCCCCCGGCCGAGCTTGATCTACGTGTGGTCGCCCACACCCGATCCCTCGAACCGCGGCGCGCTCGAGCGCGCGTTGGCGGCTCAACCCAGACGCCGGCTCGAGCTCCGTTGGGTACCGATGCGCTTCGATTTGGACCTCGAGCACGCATCTGGAGGCGCATCCGACGCGATCATTGCGGCGCTCGGCGTGCAAGCCCGAGCGGCCCACGAACGCGGCGCGCGAGCTTTGGCACGCCTCGGGATCAAGCTGGAGCGAATCCGCTCAACGACCCGCGTCCCGCTCACGCTCG
>DATHOI010000662.1:0-13072 GCA_035485095.1 Polyangiaceae bacterium
TCGCACCCGATTCACCTGCACCTCGTGCGCTTTCAGATCCTCGATCGCCAGCAATTCGACGTCGATGACTATCTCACACGCGGTAAGCTCACTCTGCTCGGAAAACCAGTGCCGCCCGACTCGAACGAGGCGGGCTGGAAAGACACGGTGCGCGCGGACCCCGGGCTTATGACCCGCATCATCATTTCCTTCGAAGGCTTCGTGGGGCGCTACGTGTGGCACTGCCACTTGCTCGAGCACGCCGCCAACGAGATGATGCGACCGTTCGAGGTTCTGCCGAAACACTCGGGTTGACCGCAGGCATCAGGATGAACGGGCCGCTCGTTGCTTCGAAGACACGCGCCGCGCGCCGCGCAATCCGCGCGCTCTGCGGCGCGTCAGCGCTGCTCGTGCTGTGCGCTGCGACCAGCGTCGCCGTGAGCGCCTACCTAGCATCGAAAGGCTCGGCGTCCGCAGGGCCACGATTGACGAGCTTTGCGTTCCACGATCAGCTCGGACAAACCGTGACGCACCGTGACCTACGGGGCCACGTTTGGATCGCGGATTTCGTGTACACGGCATGCCGGGGCGCTTGTCCCCTGCTCACCTCGCGACTCGTCACACTGCAACATCGCTTACCGAACCCGACGCTTCGATTCGTTTCTTTCTCGGTCGACCCCGAAACGGACACCCCGGAAGCGTTGCACCAATACGCCCAGCGTTGGAATGGCCGAGAGGGACGTTGGCGGTTGCTCAGCACGGACGCCTCTGGCTTGGTCGCTTTGACATCGAGCATGGAGCTCGATCTCTCGCGGGACCGAGGAGAGATCGTGCACACGAATCGTTTTTTTCTGATCGACGCCGAGGGCCAAGTGCTCGGCAGTTACGACAGCTCCGACGACGCGGCGCTCGAGCGACTAGTCACCGACACCGCTCGACTACTCGGCAGCGCGCCCGCCAACGTCGTGACCGGCGTGGGGCGTGAGCTCTTTTCGTCGCTGGGGTGCGCAGGCTGCCATGACGATTCGCAACTGGCGCCCCCGCTCGCCGGTCTGCTTGGCACGCGCGTGATGTTCGAACGCGGCGGCGCCACGGTGGTGGACGACGCCTATATCCGCGAATCGATCGCAACGCCGGGAACGAGGCTAGTGGCCGGATATCCCAACTCGATGCCGACGTATGAATCACTCTTGACGAGCGCTCAGCTGGGCAGCCTGGTCTCGTACGTACACTCACTCGGCGAAGAGCCGTTGCCAGAACGCTCGGAGAGTCAGAAGACGGCGAGTCGGGAACCGGAGACGGATCCGGTCTGCGGCATGCCGACGCGCGTCACCGAGCAGACGCCGAGCGTCGCGTACCATGGCCACACTTATCATTTTTGCTCGCCGGGCTGCGCCAAGCGCTTCCACAGCAATCCAGCGAAGTACCTGGCAGGTCGAGGCGCGCAGGTGCGTTAGTAAGCGAGCGAGTCGCCGACCGCGCTGGCGTGGTTTGGATCAATGGGTGCTGATCTTCACGCCGAGGCGTTGCAACTCGCTTGCGTCCATGTCCGAGACGAGCGCGTATCCGAGATCACCGTCCTTCCAGAGCAGCGTATTGAAGCCGCGCAGATGTGAGCTAGTGCACGGCAGCGCGCCGAGCGACGAGTTGCTGCGAAGCGACCAGCTGAGCCCTTCGCTACGGAACACGAACAGCGAGATAGAATGGAGCTTGTGCTTGAAGAGGAAGGTCGCGGCCTTGCGATCGACGAAGAGCCCGATGGCTCCGCCCTCCATCGGGAATTCGTCGTCGCCGCTGAAGCTCAGCACGGGCGCGAAATCCAAGCGACCAGCGAACCACGGCTTTACTTGGTGAATGCCACCACTCTCGATTTCGATCGGGTGCTCGGCGTACAGCACGCGCAGGTGGTCGTTCACGGCCTCGCTGACGAGCTCCTGATTTGGGTTGACCCCGGTGCGTACCAAAAAAAGAACCAGCAGCGCTGCGCCGAGGCTCGGGCCGGCGAATGCGGCCGTGCGCGCCAGGCTCCACTTCGGCTTGGCCTTCACCGGCATTACGCGGGCCTCGAGCTGCTCGCGCAGCGACTTGGGCAGAGCGTAGTTGGGGCGCTTGCCGAGCGCCTTGTCGAGCGCCCGCTCGCGTTCGAAGATCTGGCTGCACTCCGAGCAAGTCTCGAGGTGTCGCTCGACTCGTGCGCGGTCCGGATCGGCGAGCCGACCCCGAATCGCGTCGAGCAGTTGCTCCCGGATCGCTTCGTGCTCGCTCATTTGCCGTACTCCTGCAGAGCTTCGCGCAGCACTGCGCGAGCGCGCGCTAAGCGCGATTTCACGGTCCCGACGGCAATATCCATCACCTTGGCAATTTCCGTTTCCGTGAAGCCTTCGAGATCGAGCAACACGACCGAGCGCGCGTCGTCCGATAGGCGAGCCAGCGCGGCTTCGATGTCGCTCGCGACGAGCCCGCGCAATCGATCGATCTCGATATCACCGCGCAGCCACGAGTCTCGCGAACCGTCGATGTCGTCGGTAACCTCGCGCAGCTCGACGGGGCTCTTTCGCTCGCGGCGCTGCCGATCCAAAAACGCGTTACGCAAGATGCGGAACAGCCACGCCTTGAGATTAGTGCCGAGCGCAAACTGAGCCTCGGCGTCGAGCGCGCGCGCGAATGCGTCCTGCACGAGATCCTCGGCCTGCGACGCGTCGCGGCAAAGATAGCGCGCGAATCCGTACAGCGCGTCCGCCTGCACCAGCAGTTGCGCGCCGAACGAGGCAGTCCCCAGCGATTCTCGCTGCATCGAGCTTTCCGTAGCAGCGTCGCGTGGCGTCCCGCAAGCTCGGAGCGGTAACCACGAGGCGATAGGCGCGGAAAAGTGATGGGCACACCTCGTGAACGATCGGAGACCCATGACGGTTCCGTACGGACCGCAACCCAGCCTGGCCTTTGTCACGACCTTTTGCGGCCGCGTGCCGGCGGTCCGCCGCGAGCGGTGTTGCTGGGGCGTCCAAACGCTTTGCGGCATGCGCTGCAAAAAAAAGACGCACCGCTACTTGACGATATCTAGAATTAGACTAGATCTAATACGTGAAGCGCGAAACCCTGCAAGCGTTGACGGAGCACGGCATTCAACCATCCGCGCAGCGGCTAGCGGTAGCCGACTACGTGCTGTACACGACCAAGCATCCCTCGGCCGACCAAGTCTGGGCCGAGGTGAAGCGTAGCTTCCCAATGCTGTCGCGCGCGACCGTGTACAACACGCTGAATCTGTTCACGGAAAGAGGCCTGCTGCGCGAGCTCGTGCTCGCCGAGGGCAAGGTGGTGTTCGATCCCAAGCTGGACCCGCATCACCACTTCCTCGACGAGCACACGGGTGAGATCCTGGATGTGCCCTGGTCAGCGCTGGATGTGCGCAACGTACAGGACCTGGCTGGTTTCGACGTGCGCGAATACCAGGTCGTGATGCGCGGCAAGAAGACACGCGCTCAGAAGCGCAGCTGAAAGCGCCTGCCGCGGCAGGCGAGGCCGCAGAACTTTGCCACGTCCTATGATTAGACACGATCTATAGTTAGATAAAATCCAAAGGAGTTACCGATGTTGACTACAAGCGATCACTTCTCCAAGTCCCAAACGCTCACTCCAGACAGCCGCCGAAAATGGCCAGCGGTGTTCTTCTTGCTGGACTTCACCTTCGTGTGCCCCGTGGAAATCGCGCCATCAAGCCGAGGAGGAGCGCGATGACCACGGAAAAGAAGTGTCCTTTCAATCACAGCGCGGGCGGCGGCACGTCGAACCGTGATTGGTGGCCGAGCCAGTTGCGGCTCGACCTGCTTCATCAGCATTCGAGCAAGTCCGATCCGATGGGTGAGGAGTTCAACTATGCCGAGGAGTTCAAGAGCCTCGACCTTGCCGCTCTGAAGAAGGACCTGACGGCGCTGATGACCGACTCGCAGGAGTTTTGGCCGGCGGACTTCGGTCACTACGGAGGCTTGTTCATTCGCATGGCGTGGCACAGCGCCGGCACGTACCGCACTGGGGACGGCCGCGGCGGTGGCGGCAGGGGCCAACAGCGCTTCGCCCCGCTCAACAGCTGGCCGGACAACGTCAACCTGGACAAGGCGCGTGCGTTGCTCTGGCCGATCAAACAGAAGTACGGCAAGAAAATCTCCTGGGCCGATCTGATGATCCTCACCGGCAACGTCGCGCTCGAGTCGATGGGCTTCAAGACCTTCGGTTTCGGGGGTGGTCGCTCCGATGTTTGGGAACCGGATCAGGACGTCTCCTGGGGCGCCGAGAAGGCCTGGCTCGGTGATCTACGCCACTCGGGCGAGCGCGAGCTCGAAAATCCGCTTGCAGCGGTGCAGATGGGCCTGATCTACGTGAACCCACAGGGCCCGAACGGCAACCCGGACCCACTCGCCGCAGCCAAGGACATTCGCGAGACTTTCTCTCGCATGGCGATGAACGACGAGGAGACGGTCGCCTTGATCGCAGGCGGCCACACCTTCGGCAAGACCCACGGCGCTGGCGATGCGAACCTCGTTGGGCCGGATCCCGAGGCGGCCAGCATCGAGCAGCAGGGCCTTGGCTGGACGAGTAGCTTCGGCACCGGCAAAGGCGGTGACGCGATCACCAGCGGCCTCGAAGTCACGTGGAGCCAGACGCCGACGAAGTGGAGCAATTACTTCTTCGAGAACCTGTTCAAGTACGAATGGCAGCTGAGCTCGAGCCCCGCGGGCGCGCAGCAGTGGGTCGCCAAAGGCGCCGAAGCAATCATCCCCGACGCGCGCGACCCGTCGAAGAAGCGCGTGCCGACCATGTTGACCACCGACCTGTCGCTGCGCTTCGATCCAGCTTACGAAAAGATCTCGCGCCGCTTCCTGGAGCATCCAGCGGAGTTCGCGGACGCCTTCGCGCGTGCGTGGTTCAAGCTGACTCACCGCGACATGGGCCCCCGTGCGCGCTATCTCGGCCCAGAGGTTCCTGCCGAAGAGCTCATCTGGCAGGACCCAGTTCCCGCGGTCGACCACCCGCTGATCGGCGAGCACGACGTCGCCGCGCTCAAGGGCAAGCTGCTAGCTTCAGGCCTTACGGTCTCGGAGCTGGTGTCGACCGCGTGGGCTTCGGCGTCCACCTTCCGTGGCTCCGACAAGCGCGGTGGCGCGAATGGCGCCCGCATTCGCCTGTCGCCGCAGAAGGACTGGGAAGTCAACCAGCCCGCGGAGCTCGCGCAGGTGCTCAGGACGCTCGAACGCATCCAGGTCGAGTTCAACCAGGCACAGGCTGGGGGCAAACAGGTCTCGCTCGCCGATCTGATCGTGCTCGGCGGCTGCGCAGGCGTCGAGCAAGCTGCCAAGAACGCGGGGCACGACGTGACGGTGCCCTTCAGACCGGGACGTACGGATGCCTCCCAAGCGCAGACCGATGTTGCGTCCTTCGCCGTACTCGAACCGATCGCGGATGGCTTCCGCAACTACCTCAAGGGAAAGTACAGTGTGCCCGCGGAGGCAATGCTGGTAGACAAAGCCCAGTTGCTGACGCTGACCGCGCCCGAAGTGACAGTCCTGGTCGGCGGCTTGCGCGTGCTGGGTGCCAATGCCGGGCAGCCCAAACACGGCGTCTTCACGAAACAGCCGGAGGCACTAACCAACGACTTCTTCGTGAACCTGCTCGACATGAGCACCGAGTGGAAGGCGTTGTCCGACACGAAGGACGTGTTCGAAGGGCGCGATCGCAAGACAGGCGAGCTGAAGTGGACCGGCACCCGTATCGATCTCGTCTTTGGCTCGAGCTCGCAACTCAGGGCGCTGGCCGAAGTCTACGCAGGCTCGGACGCGAAGCATAAATTCGTCCAGGACTTCGTCGCGGCATGGGACAAGGTCATGAACCTCGATCGCTTCGACCTGACGTGACGTAAACGCGAGCGGGAGGTGGGAGTGCGAGCAACGGCGCTCCACTCACCCTTCCGCTCGCGGTGCACGCAGCGTCGAGCTCGGTGCAGGCAAAGAAGGCTGGCGCTCCTCGTCACGCCGACTGTGACTGCTTGGCCAAGGACAGGTGCTTTGGCAGGCTCGCGCGGCGCCGCACTCCCAAGCGACGCTGCAGGAGCGCGTCCAGCGACCATTTACCAGGGCCGGCAACGAGTATGAACGCGACGGTCAGGAGTTGGGCGTAGTCCGATCGGGTCTCGTGCATCACCGCCCAAAAACCGATCTTTGGCAACGCCGGGGGTAGCGGCAGCGGCGAGGTACCGAGATAGAGCGAGATCTTCGTGGTCAAGATGGCGACGATCATCTCGATGATGAAGGGGACCGCGATCAATCGGCTGAAGAGCCCAGCGATCAAAAGACACCCGCCGACGATCTCCAAGCTGCCAACGAACGTTGCGGTCGCATCCGGGAATGGGAAGCCCAGTTTCGTGAATCGGCCGACGCCTTGATTCGGGTAGACGAACTTCAGGATCCCCTCCGAAAGGAAAACGCCTCCGGCCATGCATCGCAACAGGACCGTCGCCGCCGGTCCCGAAATGGGGGGACGAGTCAGCCAATTGTAAGCCCGAATTCCAACACTTTCTTTGACTATCGATGATTGCATATGAAACCTCCGTCAGTGCGAACGGCTAGCTGCCGTGACCGTTCCATCGGTCACACCAAGAGAACCCGAGCTCAGGTGTAGTGTCAGCGCCTACCCGTTCTTCCTCCCCCGCTGGCAAATAGAATGGAACCCGGGGGGCCATTCTTCGTTGATGTTCCCAGGTGCAAGCGAAGGAGAGCCCATTTCGAATTCTGGAGCGCCCTTTGCGAGGACCGGGACCCAGCTCCGCGCCTCGCTTCTACTCGGCGACGAGGCGTGAATGGCTGTCGTGAAACGGCCCCTTTTCGTCGAGGTCGCCGGTCAGACCGACGTCGGTCGCAAGCGATCCCACAATGAGGACAGCTTTGCGATTCTGCCCGAATATGGGCTGCTCATGGTGGCAGACGGCATGGGCGGGCATGCCTTGGGTGAGATCGCAGCTCAGATGGCGGTAGATACGTTGCATGAGTTCTTCGCCGCCACGGCGAACGACCCATTGCGCGCCTGGTCGTACAAGCGAAACCGCGTCAGGCTATACGAACAGCACCGACTCAAAACCGGCATCAAGCTCTGCAACCATCGGATCTACGAGTATGGGCAAAGGTTCTGCAGCGAGCGCGGCACGGGCACGACCCTGTGCGCATTGCTCGCGGTCGAAGATGGCGTGTGCATCGCCCACGTAGGCGATAGCCGCGTGTACCGAGTCCGCGATACCGGCATCGAGCAGCTAACGGAGGATCATTCGCTGCTCAATGACTACAAGAAGCTGAAAAAGCTGACTGAAGAGGAGATCGACAATTTCCCAGAGAAACACGTGATCGTGCGCGCGCTCGGCACGGACAGCGAAGTCCAGGTCGATACGCGCTTCGAGGCCGCGCGCGCCGGAGATGTGTGGCTGCTCTGTAGCGACGGACTGAGCGATGCAGTCACCGATCAGCGCATCCTCGAGATCGTCCAGAGCACGACGGATCTGCCGACCGCCGCTAGCCGGCTAGTCGACGCCGCGAACGAGTCTGGCGGCCCCGACAACATCACCTGCGTGATCGCTCGCTAGTCGACAGGGAACGGTTCGGGGGTGCGCTTCGTCTTCCCTGCGGAGGTTTGAGCATGACTCGTCACTTACTATCCAAGTTCCATTCCCAATATCTTTTCCCAGCGGTCGCCCTCGCCTGCGCAGGCGCTGGCGCATTCGGATGCAGCAGCAGTACTACCGGCAGCGGATACGGCAGCACTGCGGGTGTATCTGGCGGCAGCAGCGCTCAGGCGGGAGGCAGCGCAGGAACCGCGACCTCGGGCGGCAATGCTTCTGGCGGGATCGGAGGCGGCGCAGCAGGCGCCGCTGGCGCGCTCGCAAGTTTCTCGGTCACGCGCACTGACCTCGTGTCTGACCAAGCTGGGGCGGCGCAAACCGATCCCCATTTGGTCGATGCTTGGGGCATCGCCATCAATCCGACTGCCCAACTGTTTTGGCTGTCTTCGAATGGCGATGGAAGCACGCCAGTGTACGGCGCAAGCGGCACGCCCGAGCCATTCGACCCGAAAGTCGCGCCAATCAGCGGGACAGATCCGGGCTCGCCGACCGGCTTGGTTTTCAATGACGGGAACAGTTTCATGAGCGACAAGTTCATCGTCGACACCGAAGACGGACAAATCCTCGGCTGGACCGGGACGGGTGACTACGTGCAGCGGGCCGTCAAGGCGGGTGCGGGCTACAAAGGGCTAGCGCTGATCGGCGCTGGCACGACTCAGATGCTAGTCGCAACCGACTTTCACGACGGGACAGTGGACGTTTACGACGTCGACTACAAACCTGTCACGCCAGGTGCATTCACCGACGATACGATCCCCGCCGGCTTCGCGCCGTTCAACGTCATGCCGATCGGCAACCAGGTGTACGTGACCTATGCCAAACAGGATGCAGACAAAGCGGACGACGAGCATGCGCCAGGCAACGGCTACGTGAGCGTGTTCGGAGCCGACGGCACGTTCACGAAGAGGCTGATTTCGGGAGGAGATCTCAATTCGCCTTGGGCCGTCGCAATGGCCCCGGCAAGCTTCGGAGCGCTTGCCAATACTCTGCTGGTGGGCAACTTCGGGGACGGCGCCATTCACGCCTACGACCCCAGCAGCGGCGCGCTGGTTGGTCAATTGACCACAGCCGCCGGGGATCCTTTGCTCATCCTCGGTCTCTGGGATCTGAAAGTCGGTCCGGCTGGCACTACGGATCTGAGCAATACGCTGTATTTCACAGCGGGCCCGGCGGATGAGTCGCACGGCATATTCGGTAAGCTCGAAGCGGTTCAAGCGGTCACGAGCTACTAGTGCCTGTCTCAGTTGCTAGCGGAACTGCGGGCCGTCGCTAACGCGACGGAACGGTAAGTCGTCGCGCGTCCGAAGAACGGGGTGCTCGCCGCATGGTTGCGAGCGCCCCGCTTCGTCTTCGAGAGAACCTGAAGCTCATTCAATGACGGCAAACCTTTCGCGAATGCCAAGGTAGCCAACTTATCCAACGGTCCGAGGGGCTATTCGAGTGAATCAACACAAGCAAGGCGAAAATGCCTGGTGGCGGTCAGCCTCCGTCGCCGGAGCAGCGGCCGCCGCGTTAGCAACGGTTGTCTGTGATCTGGCGATCGGCCGAGCTAAAGGTCCTCCGCCCGATCTGAGCTTGTTCGTCGGCAGATTTCATCCGCTAGTCGTGCATTTGCCGATTGGAATTTTCTTGCTCGTTGGAGCGGCGGAGGTCGCCGCTCTGTCGAAGCGGTTACGCGCCCGGATCGACCCCGCCTTACCGTTGGTCCTGCCGTTGATGGTGCTTGCAGCGTTCAGCGCATTCTTGCTTGGGCACTTGCTAGCGCGAAGTGGCGGTTTCCCGCCTCGGGCGCTGCTCGTGCATCGCACACTGGCGTTCTGTGCGGTGCTGGGCTCCGCGTCGTGTCTCATCGCGTGGACTCATCACGCGCATGTCGACTCGCGGCCAGCGCGAGGGATTTATCGCATCCTACTCGCGCTCAGCTTGGGCGCGCTTTCCGTCGGTGCCCATTTCGGGGGCTCGATGACACACGGGGAAACGTACCTCTCGAAGTACGCGCCTGCACCGTTCAATCGGCTCCTGGGCAATGCGGAGCCGCCCGCCAAGAACGAAGCACCGGCAGCCCCGATTGCGCAGGCCGAGCCCCTGCTTTTCGTCAGCGTCGTGCTGCCGATTCTGCAAGGCCACTGCGTCGAGTGCCACGGCTCGGAGAAAACCAAAGGCAAGCTCCGTTTGGATTCGCTCGAGGGTATCCTGAAGGGTGGCGAGCACGGCGCTGCGGTGGTGGCAGGCAACGCGGATGGCAGCTTGCTGATGCAGCGCCTGCTACTGCCGGCCACGGCCGACGATCACATGCCGCCCGAAGGCAAAGCAGGACCGACGCCAGGACAAATCGCCGTGCTGAGATTTTGGATCGAACGCGGCGCCAACGCGACGCTCCGAGTGCGTGACGCGCTCGCGCCGCCCGCAAGCCGTGCGGAGCTCGAAAAAGCGCTATCGGGGCAGATTCCGGCGGCAGAGACCCCTTCCGAAGCGCAGCGAACGCACACCGAGCTGGCTCCCCGCGAAGTGTCAGCGCCTTGGGCCGCGTCAGCGCCAAGCCTCGAATCGACCACTCGAGCCGCGCGGGGTCCCGGCGTTGCGACCGCATCGAGCGAGCACGTTGCTCGAATTCTCTCCGAGAGATGCAGCAGGTGCCACGGCGTCAACAAGCCGAAAGCAGGTCTTCGCCTCACTTCACTGGCCGATGCGCTGCGCGGCGCGGCGGATGGCCCCGTAGTCATCCCGGGGAAGCCCGACAAGAGCCTGCTCGTACAGCGAACTCACCTTCCGCTCGACGACGAGGATCATATGCCGCCGAAGCAGGAGCCTCAGCTCGCAGCGGACGAGCTTGCCGCGATCACGGCTTGGGTTCAACGCGGCGCCAAATCGTCCGTTGATCGTGCGTCGCGCGTCAGCATTGCGACCGAGCGCCCCAGCGATGGCGAGACCGCTTCGGCTTCGGCTTCGGGTGCGGACGCAGCGCAGGGTCCCATCGACCAGAAGGCGGGTGGCGCCCGGAACCCCAAATTGCCCGGGAACTTAGTGCTATTTCGAGACGTCGTACGACCACTCCTCACGGAAAAGTGCGGCGCGTGCCACGCGGGCCGCGCCCCGATTCGACATTTCCGAGTCGACGACTACGAAACTCTCATGGTCGGCGGGAAGAGTGGCCCGGCGATCATTCCGAACGCTCCCCTTCGCAGCCCGCTGCTGCAGCGTTTGACGGCGTCACTATCGGATAGCGATCACATGCCGCCTCGAGACAGGCCGCAACCGAGTGCCGGAGAGATCGAGTTGGTTCGCACTTGGATCGAGCGCGGCGCGACCGCCGACGGAGTCGTGGACACGGCGAGCCTGTCTGATCTGGCGTCGACCGCGTTGCTTGCGCGGCTCGGCGAAACGCAGGTCAGCGCAACGAGTGAACCCTCAACCAAGCCTGCGCTGGCTGAACCCTCAGCACCGGCGACGCCTAGCACGCCTGTGCAAACGCTCCGCACGCGTCCGGGCGGCTGCGGAGCCTGTGCCGTGGGCAGTACGGGGTCAGCGCCGCTCGGTGTCGAGGCGCTGCCGCTCGCGGCGTTGGCGATGCTCGGGGTGTGGCGCCCAATCTGGCGTCGAAACCGCAAGCAAGCGTCCACGAAAGCCTAGCGCCTGCGGTCGAATGCCGCCGACACGCGTACTGCGCGTGCGGAGACCCGGATGTCCACGAGGACGACATGGCGCAGCCGGAACGACCAGCTCGAAGCGCGGTCCTGACACGACACTAGTGGTCAGTGCGATCGGCATCACTTCGAGGTGGATGCTGCACGCGAACGCCGGTCGCGCTCCGGGCGCCGCGTTAGTCGTTCTGCGCGCCCGCGCTGATCCACGCTTGAATGAGAGCAACATCCGCAGCCGAAAGCGGAGGCCCGCCCAACGGCATTTTGCTCCCGCAGGGCGCGGGATCGGTCAGGTCCGTTTTCAAGTACATGATGCTGTCAGTGGGACTGCCAGGCGCCACGCGCAAACCCTTGCCGCCACAAGACACCCCGGCGGCTTCGGTGCCGACGAGATCCGCATAGGCAGCCGCTTGGGACGTCATGTCTAGTTTTCCGTCTGTAATTCCGATTTCGCCCGGGACGGTGTGACAAGGGGTACAACGGCGCGCGATGACGCTCGTGTACACGTTACCGAACGTTGGCGGCAGGATCACGTCCGAAGCCGAACTGCTCGCTTCCCCGCCAGCGCCGGAGCAGCTGACGACGGCGAGCGCGATGAGCACTGACACTCGAAGAGATGCACTCACGAAGCCTCCTGATATCTGTGACAAATCAAGACGGTGCCGCGGCGCTCTCGACGAAATCGAAGGCGTTGGTCAGAGCTGCAGCAGCGGCAGCGCAGGTTGTGAACCGCAACGAGCGGTGACACAGCGACAACGACGCCGGCTCGCGGATCGTTCCATCGTCGTCGTTGCCCGAGCGCCTCCTGTTTTCGTCGGAACGATTCCGAGGCGCGGGAGTTAGGTTGGGAAAGGAGTCGCGGCTTCCACGACGCCGCAGGAGTGTTCAAATGAAAGCATACGAGCGAAGGGATATTTTGCGGCTGTTCGGTGTGGGCGGAGTCACCTTCGCGTCGGGGCTCCTTGGCTGTGCCGTGCGTGGCGCGGCCTCGCCGAGCGCGGCGTCGCCCGACGGACAATCAGCGGCGATGACGGGCACCTATCCGCCTCCGCCGACTGACAAGGATTTCTTCTTCTTGCAGCTCTCGGACACCCATTGGGGCTTCAGCGGCCCGCCCGATCCCGAAGCCGACAGCACGCTGCGAAATACCGTGGCGACGATCAACTCCGTGGCGACGCGCCCCGATTTCATCATCTTCACGGGCGATCTCACGCACACCACGGACGACCCCGCTGTGCGCCGCGCGCGGATGAAGGAATTCAAGGCGATCGTTTCGGACCTCGCGGTCAAGGACGTGCGCTTCATCCCGGGAGAGCACGACGCATCGCTCGATGGCGGCGAGGCGTTCCGTGAGTTCTTCGGTGAGACGCACTATGCGTTCGAGCATGAGGGTGTGCACTTCATCGCTCTCGACAACGTTTCGGATCCGGGAGCAATTTTGGGTGACGCGCAGTTGGCTTGGCTCCAGAGCCAAGTAGCGCTCGTCCCACCGACAGCGCCCCTGGTCGTCTTCGCGCATCGCCCGCTGTTCGATCTATTCCCCTCTTGGGATTGGGCCACGAAAGATGGCTCCAAGGCCATCGAGATCCTGGAGAAGCATCCTCTCGTGACCGTGTTCTACGGTCACATCCATCAAGAGCACCACCAACAGACCGGACGCATCGCGCACCACGCTGCGCGCTCGCTGATCTTTCCGCTTCCCGAACCCGGTTCGGTCCCCAAGAAGGCGCCGTTGCCGTGGGATCCGAAGAGCGCGGACCATGGCTTGGGCTACCGAGAGATCACGCGCGTCGGT
>DATHOI010000663.1:0-4827 GCA_035485095.1 Polyangiaceae bacterium
AACCAGGCGGCGGCCGAGCGCCTCGCTTGCATAGACACCGGCGGGTGCCTCGCGTGCGTACGTGTCGAGCCAACGCAGCGCCTGGGGCGCGTTGCCCTGCTCGTCGTAGCTTCGGCCCAGGAAGAAGCTCGCTTGCGTCCCCAGCGGCTGCGACTCGAAGCGCGCGCGCGCCGCTTGCCAGGCGTCGAGCGAGAGCTGCGCGTGGCCCGTGTAGCGCGCGGCTTGTGCCAATGCCTTCAGGTTGTTCGCGCTCGCCGTGTGCAGGCTTCGCTCGATGCCGGCGGCCTCCGCGCTCTGGACCACGGCGGCGAACTGGCCGGCCTTGAGCAGCGCCGCCCAGTCGCCGGTCACGTTTTCGCGCGGCGTGCCGCGCGAGCTCGGCCGTTCCGCGCTTGCGGTGTCGAGTTGCTCGTTCGCGAGCGGCGTGGGCGTGGCTGGGGGCGTGGGCGCGGCCGTTGCTGCTTGCGTCACCGGGCGCTCTGGCAAGCTCAGCGTAGCCCCGGCCTCGACGACCCGCGCAGGGCCGGGTGCTCCGAGCACGCGCACCTCTCCGCTCAACATGTGGAGCGACAGCGTCTCGGCTTTTTCATCCCAAGCCAAATCGAACTCGGTGCCGACGACTTGAACCTCGTAGCGACCAGCGAAGAAACGCCAATTGGTGTCGCTGGCGTGATGCACCCTGACATGCAATTGACCCCGCACCAGGCGCGTCAACGCCGCGTGCTTGCCCACGACGTCTAAGCTGAGCGCGGAGTGCGGGCTGACGGTGATCTGGCTCGCGTCGGAAAAATCCAACTCTGCCGGCGCGTTTTCTGCGTTCAAATTGCCTTCGATCAGCGGCGCGCCTCGCGCTTCACAGCGCAGCGTGGATGTAGAGTGCCAGTACGCGCCGCCCGCGACTGCGCCCGCCGTGAACACGAGCGCAGCGAGCGCGAGTCGCCAACGACCCGACTCCGCAGTCGCTGTTGCTGCCGCGCGCTCCGACCGTTGCTCCATGCGCAGCCAGGCGCGCCGCTTGTCGAACGGTTCACGCTCCCGCGCGTGCTCCGTCGCGAGCGCGCGCAACGCGTCCGCGATGTGTCGCTCGTTCAGCGGGCCGCGGCTACTCGGCATTCGACGACTCGGCGCGGGTAATGACGTAGTCGGCCAAGAGTGCGTTGCGACCAACGCGCTTCAACACGTGCTCGTTCGCGCTCCGCACGCGGCGTTTGGCCGTCGATTGCGAGACGCCGAGCGTGCTCGCGATCTCGGACATGACCATGTGCTCGAGATTGTGCAGTACGAACGCCGCGCGCTCGTCCGGCGCGAGCTCGTCCACGATACGACTCAACTGGATCAGCGCGGCTTTTGCCTTCGGATCGTCGGGCCCCGGTTCTTGATCGCAATCTCTGGGCGAGCCAATTAGGGCTTGAAAAAACTCCCGCCGCCGCCGCCGGCGCGCTTCGCGGCGCGCCACGTTCATGGTGATCGAGACCATGTAGCTGCGTACGGCTGAAGCGAGGCGAATGCGGTGCGCGTTCGAGAAGAACATCACGAACACGTCCCCCACTAGATCTGGGATCTCCGCGCGCGGCCCGAGCGTCTTCAGAAGTAGCCCGTGAACCAGGCCATGAAACTCATCGAACGCGCGCTCTCGCCAGTTCGCGCCGTCGCTCGTGATCGCGAGGTGCAAGTCCAGCTCGCGGGCGGCGCTGTGCTCTGGCGCGCGCAGCACGGCTTTGGATTTCGATGACGGAAATCGCACCACGCATTGAAGATAGCACCGAGCGCCTGAACTTCGTGTACGCTCGCGCACGCGGCGAGCTCTGGGGCCACCGGCTGCTGCGACTAGGAAATGTGTTTTCATATCACGCGCCTCGCTCCGTTCGTGCTCTTCGTCCCGCTCACGCTGGGCTGCAGCACGACTCTGCTCGACCCAGTAATTGCTGAGGATTCCGGCACAATTACGGGCGATAGCGGAGTCGGCACTGGAGCCTGTTTCGTGCCCGCGGCCGGTCGCTTCGCGCTGAGGTCCGCGGTCGACGGACAGTGCTTGGGCCTGGGTGGTCCGACCACGGTGTTCGGCAATCCGGCGTTCGCGACGGCATTGACGTCAGACTGCACGCTGCCCGCGCAGGCTTGGGATCTGACGAGCCTGGGCGGCGCCGTGTATTCGTTCAAAAACGTCGGTTCCACGGACAACCTCGACGTGAAGATGGCCGCGGTGCAAGACGGCACGCCGGTCATCGTCTATTCGGCGACCGGGCTCAGCAATCAGAGTTTCGAGGTCCGCGCGCGCAGCGGGTCGAGCTACGAGCTTCGCCCGCAGCACGTCACGACGAGCTGCGTCGTTGCCATTGCCAATAGCGCGCAGATCGCTGGCTGCTCCGAGAGTGACTCCACCCAGTCCTGGCAACTCGAACGCAGTGATTGTTTGTGAAACCTGTTCACCAAACAGAAACGCTGCAACCGATTCCAGATCAGGTGCAAGATTCGCCCTCGGGCGCTAATTACAGGCGCCAATCGAGTTTTCTGACCCACTCGGCGGCGAGCGGACTCAGCGCATCAGACAGCGGCGGGTGTGCTCTCGTCGCGCCCACCTCGTTGCGGAGACCGAAGGCCATGAACGGATTGCACCCCGCGCCCCGAGCCGCGCCCGCACGGCGCGCTCTCGCCTCTCTGCTCGTCTTGGGCCTGAGCGTTGCCTGCAATGCGCAGATCGGCGGTCATGCTGCGGGTAAGGGCGGCGCCAACGCGCCCGGGGCTGGAGCCGTGGGCACGACGGGCAGCACCGACGCCGGCAGCACGAGCTCGGTGTACGACGCGGGTGCCAGCACACCCGGCCTCAACCCGGGTGGCGAGACGGTGCAACCATTTCAATCGGTCTCGGTGTTCGCTGCCGTTCGTAAGGTGAAGAACCTGCTCACGGGGCTGCCCGCTACGGACGACGAAATTCAGTCGGTCGCCACGGCCAAGGATCAACAAGCTGCGCTCGGCGCGTTGATCGACGGCTGGACGAGCGCCGACCAAGCCGCGCCGTATGCGAACTTTCACGACAAAATGCTGGGGTTTTTTCGCAATTCCTTCCAGCAAACCGGCTTCGCCCCGAACGACGACTTCAAGCTGCAATTGCTCGAGAACGGTGGTTTCGATTTCGGACCGCTCGGCATTTACGCAGACGACGCCTTCCCGCGCCTCGTGCAAAACCTGCAGGACAGCTTCGCGCTCACGGCGTGGGAAATCGTGGCGGCCGGCGAGCCCTTCACTGAAGTGCTCACGACGCAAAAATTCCGGATGACCACGGCGCTGAAGAGCCTGTACCTGCAGATCGAGATGCCCAACGATCAGCCGTACAGCTTCGGTGTGCAAAACCCATTGCCTTGGAGCGTGGACATGAGCGGCAACGCCATCCCGCTCACTGACACGCTGGACCCGAACAGTCCGAATCACATGGTGTTCTCGGATCAGGCTCCGCTCACCCCGATCAGCTTTCAGCTCACGCCAACGTGTCAGGGCACGGCTGGGATGGTCAACCAGTACACCGGCTACGCGCAGCTCTTTCAGCGTCTCCTTGGCTTTACGCCGCGCTACAAATTCGTGGCTCAGCCACAGTGCTGGGAGCACGCGTCGCTGCCCTATTTCACGACTCAAGATCTATCGGACTGGACCTGGGTCACCGTGACCGCCAAGGACGACAGCGCGCCCTACGTGCAGCCCTACGATCTGCCGACGTTGCGCAGCGCTACGTCGCTTTCGTTGAAGTTGCAACGCGTCGGGTTCTTCAGCACGCCCGCTTATCTCGCGCTCTGGAACACCAACGACAGCAATCAGCATCGCGTGACCGCGAACCAAACTCTGCTCGTGGCTTGGGGCAATTCCTTCACCAGCGAGAATACGGTCACGCCCACGAGCACGGCGGGGCTCGACGCGGCCCATGCAGTCGTCGGCTCGGATTGCTACGTATGTCACAAGAGCCTCGACCCACTGCGCCAATTCTGGGCCAACCAGTACGACTTCAACGACCGCAACGATTTCCTCGCCAGTGGCTTCGGGGGCAAAAGCACGCGTCCGGCGACCACGGGTGGCACGCTGGCATTCGGCAGCGTGAACGCCAGCGGCAACACGCTCGCAGATCTCGGTCCGCTCCTAGCCCAAGGGACGGACACGACCAGCGGGGTCGCTGACGGCCTGAATCGGTTCGCCATCGCGTTCGCCCAAAAGCTGTGTTTTTTCGCGGATTCCGCGGCCTGCGCCGAGGACGACCCGGAGTTCCGCCGCGTGGCCAAGGCGTTCGCGGACTCGCAATTCAACTTCAAAACGCTGGTTCACGAGCTGTTCTCGTCGCCGCTGGTCACCGGCCTGGCGACGACTAAGACCTTCGACGAGCGCAACGTCGTGGTGAGCATCGCACGGCGCGACCAACTGTGTGCGGCGCTCTCCGATCGACTCGGCGTGCCGGACCTGTGTGCGCTGTCGGTCGCGTTCCCGTTCTCGAGCGGGTTTGCGACCAATCAGACCTCACCCGTCGAAGTGCAGCGTGCGGCGTTCCGCATCGCGGGCAGCTTGCCCGCCGACACCTTCAGCCGCGGCGCTGAAAGCCCAGTCACGCCAGCCACCCCGACGCTCTTTTTTCGCGCAGCCAGCGAGATGCTGTGTGAAAATGTCGCCGCCAAAGTCGTGGACGTAGCGGGTAGCCGTTACAGCAGCACGGACGTGGACACGGCTCTCGCCGACATGGTGGTGACCGTCATGGGCTACACGCCGATGGATCCGCACCATGACTCGGCACTGCAGATCTTGCATAGCCACTACACCGAGAGCCTGACTGGCGGAACCGCCACGAACGCT
>DATHOI010000664.1:0-3013 GCA_035485095.1 Polyangiaceae bacterium
GGATCCTCTCGCGCACTCCAGACCTCGACGCAGCGCGCTACGACCAGGCGCTCTCGCTGGCCACCCAGCGAGGCTTCGATGTCGGGCAATTGCAGAAAACTCCGCAATCATCGGCCGGCGACTGAACGCGCGCCGCACACAGCGCCAAATTCGCGCACTCGTCGACGGCGCGAGCTGACCGCGCACGAACGTCAAGCACCTTTCTTCCGACGGAAGTCCGCTCGCTGACGGTAGGCGTGGACGCGCTCGCGATTGACACGCTACGCTGTGTGTTTCGGACCCTTCGGACCGAAGCCAAAAGAGCCTTTTGACCGGCACTTTGTCCCCAGCAGACTCGACCTGAGCATGAGCGAAATCAGTTCGACTCAATATTTGCCCGTCGCCTATTTGCCGGGCGCGGGCGGCCTGTGGACGACATGGGAGCCGATTGCAGCGGTGCTCGCGTCGCGCCGTGAGCCATTGCTGTTCGACTACCCCGGGCTTGGCGAGAGCGCTGAAAATCCCGAGCTACATTCGCTCGACGCGCTCGCCGCTTGGATCGCCGACGAATTGCCGGCGCGCTGTGACCTGGTCGCCAATTCGATGGGCAGCGCGCTCGCGTTGCGGCTCGTGTTGGAACATCCGGAACGCATTCGCCGGCTCGTGTTGGCAGCGCCCTGCGGTGGTCTGAACGTCGAGCGCTTCGGCGCGCTGGATTGGCGCGACTCGTTTCGTGAATCTCGACCGGACGCCCCCACCTGGTTTTTGGAAGATCGAAGCGACTTCAGTGAGCGCCTGGGCCAGATCGCGACGCCAACTCTAATCGTGATGGGTGACGGTGACTTGATCGCGCCAGTCGCGATCGGGCAGTTCTTGGCGGCGCAGATTCCCGGCGCGAAGCTCGAGATCATCCCTGGCGCCACGCATGATTTGGAAGAAGAGCAACCCGCGTTTCTGGCCAGCTTGATCGAAGCTCATTTCCGGCGCTGACGAGCGCGGCGACGAGCCGCTCCCCGCTTTGGCCAAGAACCTCAACGCGCCCTTAGCCCGGAAAATCAGACAGGTTGCCGGTCAACATCAAGAGTGACAGCACCGTCCACGAGTGATTGTAGTAGCGGCTGCGCGCGAGCAGCGTGCCGCTGCGGACGCGCTCATAGGCAGCGTCAATGAAGGCTTGATAGCGCACGTCGTGCATCGCGCCGACCGCCGCTGCACCGACGAAGACCGCCGAGCCCGGATTCGGGCGCGCGGCGCGGGGGTCGGGCGCGGGCTCGCCACGCAAGCTGTAGCCGTCCACGATCTCGGCCGCGCCGATCGCAGCGAAGAACGCGCTCGTACGGGCGATGTAAGAGCGTGCACGCGGATCGCGCGTCGCGCTCCAATCTTGACCGATGCGAAAGGGCAAACGCGCCGAGTCGTATTGATAGTTGGTCATTGCGCCTGGAAATGCTTGTACCGGCGTACCCGCGGCGTCGCACCAGGCCGGCACGAGGCCGTTGTGCTGGTTGCCGAGCGCTTCATTCAAGCTCGCTTCGATTATTTGGTAGCCGCGATCGATCACCTTGTGCCAGCCAGAATTGCCAGAAATTTCGGCGAAGACACGATATTGCTGGGGCGCAAAGTAGGAGGGATTGAACACGTTTCGCCCGCGCCAATCATCACCCGGGAGCAGCATGTCCGAGTACTGGTCGTGGTCGACCTCGAATTCCCACACCCGCTCGAGCTGACGCTGGGCGCAAGACAGGTAACTCTCGGACAACGCGCCGCGACCGCCCCACTGTCGGTGCGCCATGACCAACGCCCAGGCGATGTCTTCATCGGAGTCCGTCGCGCCGCCGACGCCGAGCCGACTTTCGCCGTCCGGAGCGATGTACCAGTCCATCAAGCCGTGCTCGTTCTCGAAGCACAGCGCGTAGCCGTAGAAGGCGTCGAAGAGCGGCTGGTCGTCCATCATGACGGCGATGATCATGCCGTATGCGATGCCCTCCGAAACGGTCGAATTGGGCACGCCATCGGGCGTGTCCGGGCGACGCGCGCGCAGAAAACCGCGCGCACCGTCGGCGGTCACGATCTCGCTCCGCCAGGCCTGAAACGCGCGCACGGCATGCGCGGGATCCGCTTGCGTGGGATAGCAGCAGCCCTCGACTCTCAGATTGCGCGGGAACGGGTGATGGCTCACGACGCGAGCTTACCTCGTGCGGCCGTTCGACAGCCCGTCAATGCTCCGGCCCCCTATCGCGCGAGCGCGTGCCACGCTACACCGGGACAATGTCGCTGCTCGCCAATGTCGTGGTGGCCCTGGTCGCGCTGCTCCACGTGTACATCTTGGTGCTCGAGATGTTTTTGTGGGACAAGCCCGCCGGTCTACGCGCCTTTGGCCAAACCCAAGCGGCGGCGACCGCGTCCAAAGCCTTGGCCGCCAATCAAGGTCTGTACAACGGCTTTCTGGCGGCGGGCTTGGCCTGGGGCTTGAGCTTGGGCGACGCCGGCATGGGCGTGAAGACCTTCTTCCTGTCCTGCGTGTTGGTCGCGGGCGTGTATGGCTCGCTCACCGCGAATCGCAAGATCTTGTGGATCCAAGGGTTGCCCGCTGCGCTCGGACTGGCCTTGCTCGGGGCCGTACACATCGGCGGCTGAGCTCGCTCAGAAACTCGCTCCCGAAGACGGAACATCCGGCACAGTCGGCTGTCTAGCTGATGGATGGCCGAACCGCCGCCGAGAACGAGCCTCGTGTTTTGGCGAGCCTGGGCTCTCGTCGGGCTGCTCGCTTCGGCAATTTCGGCAGCGCGGCTCGCCACTCCGCCGCATGGAGCGCCCATCGTTAACGCAACGTCGATTTCAGACAAGAAACCCGCCACGCCGCGTGTCGAAGTGCAGATGGCACCCGCTGTGCCAGTCGTCGATCGCTTACTGGCGCGGCTCGCGGTGGCCGAAACCTCAGCGGAGGAATGTCAGCTCCTGCAGCGGCTAAAGCCCAGTGAAGACGCAGCAGTAACCTATGCGATCACCGACGTGCTCGAGCGCACCCGCTCTC
>DATHOI010000665.1:0-8608 GCA_035485095.1 Polyangiaceae bacterium
GCACTGGTGCTGCCTGAGTTGCTCTGTGAGCTGGCTGAGGCGCGGCTTTTATGGGGTTTACAGCGCGGTGGCACGAAAGCGTCGAGGACGCGCCCACTCGGAGTGGTGCTCGCTACCGGCACGCCAAAGCGCGGCTCGGCCGAGGGCTCAGCGGCTGCGATCGAACACAAACAGATCGACGCCACTGCCAAGCTCAGCGCCGTAAACGAGAGTGCTCGGCGCTACGGTGTTCGCGAAGGGCAGAGCATCGCTGAAGCCTGCGCGCTAGTTGCAAGCTTGGTGGTGCGTGAGGTCACGGCAGCAGAAGTGCGTGAAACACTCGGCCGCATTGCAGAGGTCGGGCTGAGCCTGGGCGCCAACGTCGCGGTCGAGGCGCCGGACACGGTGTGTCTCGACATCACCGGCTCTGCGCACTTGCAAGGCGGTGAAGTGGCCCTTGCTTGCGAGTTCGCCAATCGCGTGCGCGGCATGGGCCATTCGGTGCGTATCGCCATCTCTGATGGCCCGCGTTTGGCTCAGGCATTTGCCAAGTGGTTCACGCCAGATGCCGCGGATCCCGAAGATCGCGGCGTGTGCGTTGTCCCTTCGAGTCGCACGGTTTCCGTGTTGTCCACTTTACCACTCATGTCTCTGCCTATTTCAGCTGAAACAGCGGGCTGGTTCATGCGGCTTGGTGTGCTCACGGTCGGTGAGCTGCAAGCCTTGCCCAAGCAAGCCTTGGGCAGCCGTCTGGGTGAGGTGATGGCGAGCGTGAGTGAGCTTTGTGCCGGGCGTGACAACGCGCCGCTCGTCGCTTACACGCCGGAACGCACGGTCGTCGAGAGCAGCGTTTGGGATGAGCCGGTTATCGGGAGTGAGCCGCTGCTCTTCGTGCTCGGCGGGCTCGTCTCGCGCGTGAGCGCGCGGTTGACTGGGCGAGGGGAGGCCGCGCATTCGCTGCTGCTCACCATTCTGTATGACTCTGCCATTGCACGTTTTCGGGCTGCAAAAACCGAGCACACGTTGCGCTTCAAGCTCGCCGCCCCCTTGCATCGTGCTGATGAAATTCGGCGAATTTTGAGCGCGCGCGTGTCTCGGCTCAAACTTGCCGCTCCTTCCGTCGGGCTTCGTTTAGAAGTGCTGCAGCTTTTGCCCGCCGTTTCGCGGCAACTCGAGCTTTCGCAAGTGCTCGCTGGCGTCACCTCGAGCGCTAGCGCTGACGACGAGATCCCGGTCTTGATCGCCGAGCTAGCATCCGAAATCGGAGAAGAAAGGGTGGGCACGCTCAAGCTGGTTGATTCACACCGCCCTGAAGCCAGGAGCAAGCTGAGCCAAGCAGAGTTCGAAACGCGCGCGCCGCATCCGCGGCGTTCAGCGCAGCTTCGAAAAGCGGAGCCCACGGTCGCCGAGCTGCCAGGCACGCCGACTCGACTTTTGTCCGAGCCTTACGAGTTGCACGCGCCACTCCGCATCGGCGTGAGCTTGGCAATCGATCGCAGCCTGTACACGATCGAACATTTGCGCTTCGAACAACGGTTGGAAGGTGTGGAGTGGTGGGGCGCTGCACCCGTGAAGCGAGACTACGTGCGCCTGTGGCTGCAAGGCGCCTCAGGTGGCTTCGAAGCGCTAGCCTACGTGGATCGAAATACGGGTCGGCGCTATTTGCAGGCCGTGGCTGATTGAGCACGAGCACTTGCCAGAACCCGAGCGATTTCGCTGGCATAAAACCTCCTGCTAGACGCGCCTTCGATACTGTCCTTATGTTCAGTGTCCTAAATGTTTGCGGAGTTGCTCGCCACGTCTTCGTTTTCATTTTTGCGAGGTGCCTCGCACCCCGATGAGCTGGTTGGTCGAGCCAAGGAGCTCGGGCTCACAGCGATCGCGATCTGCGATCGGGAAGGTTTATACGGCTCAGTGCGCGCCTTCAAGGAGGCGCGCACTATCGAACAGCGCTGCATCACGGGTGTCGAGCTCACACTCTCTGAGGCGCCCCTTCAGCGTCGCTCGCGGCGCGCAACGTCCAAAGCCGCACCCGCATCCGCAACGCTCGCGTTACTTTGCGAAAATCATGTGGGCTATCAGAATGTGTGTCGTCTGCTCACGCTGGCACATGCAGATCGTCCCAAAGGCGAGAGCGGGCTCGAGCTCGTGTGGCTCCCGGCACATGCTACTGGTCTCTACGCGCTGATCCCCGCTCCTAAGCGACCTCAGGATTCGACTACACCGAGTGCCGCCTGCCTCAGTGCTATAAAATCCGCATTTGGTGAACGCGCCGCCATCGTGATGTATCGCCATCACGATGGTTTCGATGACGCGCGTTTGGCCTGGGTACTCGACGCCGCGGAGCGTTTCGGTTTGAAGGTGATCGCTAGCGCGCGTCCACTATTTCACGATGAAAACCGCAAACACTTGTGTGACGTGCTGCATGCCATTCGGCTTGGTACGACGCTCGATGGCGCGGGCACTCTACTTACGGGTAATGCCGAAGCATTTTTGCGCTCTGAAGCGCAGATGCTGAAGCTATTTCCCGACTATCCAGAATGGGTCGAGGCTGCCGGCGTGCTGAGTGAAGCCTTACGCTTTCAGCTCAGCGAGCTGAACTACCAGTTTCCTTGTGCGCTCGAGCCAGGAGAGAGCGCGGATGAGAAATTGTCGCGGCTCACTGGGTCTGGGCTCAGCAAGCGTTACCCGAACGGGGTTCCGGGCGCGGTGCGCGAGCAAGTCGAAAAAGAGCTCGCGTTGATCGCCCAAATGGCGGTCGCGCCATACTTCCTGAGTACCTGGGAAGTGGTGGAAATGGCACGTAAACGGCGCATATTGTGCCAAGGCCGGGGCAGCGCAGCCAACAGTGCCGTCTGTTATGCGATCGGAATCACTGCGGTCGACCCCACGCGTTCGGATCTGCTCTTCGAGCGTTTCTTGAGCGCAGAGCGGCGCAACGAACCGCCGGATATCGACGTCGACTTCGAGCACGAACGTCGCGAAGAGGTGATTCAAGACATCTACGACCGTTACGGTCGTGAGCGTGCAGCCATGGTTTCGGAGGTGATCTGCTATCGCGGCAAGAGCGCGTTGCGAGAGGTCGGGAAAGCGTTCGGTTTGTCGTCGGAACAGATCGATCGTTTGAGCGGTACCATTACGCATTGGGATACAGCCGAGGTCAGCTCCCAACGGTTACGCGAAATGGGCTTCGACGTTCGAGCTGACCGAGTGCAAAAAATTCTGCAGATAGCCCGAGAAATGCAGGGGTTTCCGCGGCATCTGTCGATCCACGTCGGTGGCTTCGTGCTCTCGGCTGCACCGTTATATGAAGTGGCTCCAGTCGAGCCCGCTCGTATGGAAAAGAGAACGGTAGTGCCGTGGGACAAGGATGATCTCGAAGCGCTGGGGTTCTTCAAGATCGACGTGCTTGGTCTCGGCATGCTGACCGCGATTCGCAAAACCTTGGCGTCAATCCATGCCGAGGGGCAGTTGACGCAATCAGCTGGTGAAGAGTTCGATCCGATTGATGTCCTGGCGCGCATCCCCAAGAACGACGAGGTGGTGTACGAGATGGTGCAGCGCGCCGACACCGTGGGCGTCTTCCAAATCGAAAGCCGCGCACAAATGGCCATGTTGCCGCGGCTCAAGCCCGTTAACTTCTATGATTTGGTGATTGAAGTCGCGATCGTGCGGCCTGGGCCGATTCAGGGAGGCATGGTGCACCCCTATTTGCGCCGTAGAAATAAGGAGGAGGACATCATTCTGCCTCACCCGTCGCTGGCTTCAATCTTGGCGCGAACGTTGGGAGTGCCATTGTTCCAAGAGCAAGTGATGCAAATCGCCATCGAAGGCGCTGGGTTCTCGGGTGGTGAAGCCGATCAATTGCGACGTGACATGGCTGCCTGGAAAAAAACCGGCAAGCTCGAGCGGCACAAAAAGCGGCTGCTCGACGGCTTCGAAGAAAAAGGCATCAGTCAGGCGTTTGGTGAAGCCTTATACGAACAGATCAAAGGCTTTGGTGAGTATGGTTTTCCCGAATCTCACGCGGCATCCTTTGCGCTGCTCGTGTACGCATCGTCTTGGCAAAAAGCGCATTTCCCTGCGCATTTTGCGTGCGCTCTCCTGAACTCGCAGCCGATGGGTTTCTATTCGGCAGCGACCATCATTCACGACGCTCAGCGCCACGAGGTGGAAGTGCGCGACGTGGACGTGACCCGCAGTGACTGGGATTCGACTCTCGAGCCCGTTGAACTGACTCTACAGGTGAGCGGGCAGCGCTGTCCGCGTGCGCTGCGACTCGGCCTGCGTCAGGTGAAAGGGCTCTCCAAAACGTGTGCGCGCCGTATCGAGCAGGCTCGGGCTGAGCGCCCCTTTGCGTCGCTCGACGATACGGTTCGGCGTGCCGCTCTGCGTGACGACGAAATCGAGCATCTGGCAGAAGCCGGCGCGTTCGAAACTTTGCTGCCGGGGCGCAGGCAAGCGCTGTGGCGTGCGCGCGCGCCGCGTATCCCGGGGCTATTCGAGGGAAAGAGCATGAGCGAGCCCGAGGTGCGTTTGCCCGAGTTGCGCGTGTCGGAAACGTTAATGCTCGACTATCACCATAAGCGCTTGTCGGTTACCGATCACCCGATGCGTCACTGGCGCACGCGCTTGGGCGCGCGAATCATCAGTGCAGAAGGTCTCAAAGCTCGCAGCAAAGGTGAGCTGGTCAGCGTGGCAGGTGTCGTGATCTGCAGACAACAACCGGGCACGGCGAGCGGTGTCGTCTTCATCACGCTCGAGGATGAAACCGGGTTTGCCAATCTGATTTTATGGCGGTCGGTGTACGAACGTTTCCGTCTGCCGGCTCGTCATTCGGTTATTTTGCTCGCGCACGGTGAGGTCGAACGCCAAGTGCGCCCCGATGGCTCGAATCTGGTTTCGGCGGACAACGGCGAATCTCCCGTAATTCATCTGCTCGTGCGCTCACTCGAGCGGCTCGATATCCCAGGGCAAGATATTCGCAACGCCTCGCGTGATTTTCACTGACAGAGCGCAACTCGGCGCGTTCGAGACCGACCGGGGCTCATGGGCAGAAGATTTCGCCTTGAAAATCGTGTGGTCGCCGTTCTTCTCGGGTTCGGGCTCGCCGCGTGCGGTCTCGACTCGAGCGTTTCGGCACCGAGCGCCCCTGCGTCGCCATCCAACGGCGGAGCGACGCTGAACGGCGCGGGAGCGTCGGGCACGGATATCGACGCCGCGATCACTGAATTTGGGGATACCCCAGTGATCACCGTCGACGGGGGGTCGAATGGCGAAACTTCTGCGGGGGGCGGTCCCGGGGGGATCGACAGCGGAGGTGCTCCAGCGCGGAGCACCGGGGGGATCGGCGGCGCTGCCCTGACTCAGGGTGGCGCCGCCGGTGCTGGCGGTCTCAAGAATTCGGCGACAGCGGGCGCCAGTGGCGCGAGTCCCGCGCCGTCAGCGCTCTTCTTCACTGAGTATGTCGAGGGTTCGTCGTCCAACAAGGCGCTCGAAATCACCGCCACACAGCCAGCCGTACTCGACACCTGCAAAGTCGAGGCTTACTTCAATGGCAGCGGTGCAGGTTCGGTGATCGCCTCGCTCAGCGGTAGCTTGGAGGCGGGTCACGTGCTCACGCTCTGCACGAGCACCTTGAAGGATCAACTCGGCGCCGTCTGCGATCAAGTCGGTAGGCTCACCTTCAATGGCAATGACGCCGTTGCTCTTGCTTGTGACGGTAAGATCCTAGACGTGATTGGTCAGATCGGCGTCGACCCTGGCACAGCTTGGGGTTCTGGCTCGACCACGACCGTGGATCACACTCTACGCCGCAAATGCCAGGTCACGAGCGGCGATCCGACTGGCCTGAACGCATTCGACCCGAGTCTGGAGTGGCAATCGTTTCCGATCGACACGTTCACCGGGCTTGGGTCGCGCGGCTGTTAGCGTCGCGCTTCCATCACGCGACTTCGACACTAGCGGGTGGCTCAGCCACCGCGTTCGTTTCACGAATCAGCGGCGCGCTGGAGCTGGAGAGCGCGTCGCTGCGCGACACGGCGTTCTCGTTGACTTTGACGCTGACGATGCGCGACACGCCGGGCTCACCCATGGTCACGCCGTACAGCACGTCCACGCTTTGCATGGTCTTCTTGATGTGCGTGATCAAGATGAACTGTGAGCTCGCGGTCATCGAGCGAATGCTCTCGTTGTAACGAGACACGTTGGCCTCGTCGAGCGGCGCGTCGACCTCGTCCAAGATGCAGAAGGGCGAGGGGCGATGCTGGAAGATGGCAAAGATCAGCGACACTGCCGTCAGCGCCTTCTCGCCACCGCTCATCAGCTCGATGTTGCCGAGCTTCTTGCCAGGGGGCTGGGCGACGATTTCGACGCCACTGCCCAGCAGATCATCTGGATTCGTCAGCAGCAGCTCGGCGCGACCACCTCGGAAATGGCGCGCGAACGTCTTCTTGAAGAGCGCGTTGACTTCGTCGAACGTCTCCTTGAAGCGACGGCGTGATTCCTTGTTCATGTGCCGGATCGCGTGGTCGAGCTCCTCGAGCGCTTTCTCGATGTCGACCTTCTGCGAATTCAAATCGACGAAGCGCCGCTCCGCGTCGTCGTGCTCGGCCTTGGCGTCGAGGTTGACCGGCCCCATGCGATCAATGAGCTGAGCCAGCTCGTCGATGCGTCGGCGGTGTTCGGCGTCGGGCGCGGGCCGCGCGTGATAGTCACCGACGACGCGCTTCAGATCGAGGCCGCGAAAGCGATCGCGTACGGTGTTGAGCAAGTGGTCGCGTTCGATGGCGATGCGTTGCACTGCCATTTCGTGCTTCTTGACTGCCTCATCCACCAGCTCGAGCTCGTCGCGTAGACCCTTGAGCTCGGCCTCTTTGGCCCCCAAGATTTGCCGGACCTGCTCCAACTGACCGCGGGTTTCGCCGAGCTCGGCGTGCGCGACCTTGGCGCGTTCACTCGCGGAGATCCGCGCTTCGCGTGCCAGCATGATGCGGGCGGCCGTTTCCCCATAGCCAGTCGACGCTTCGAGCGTCTCTTCACGGAGCTTGGAGGCGCGCTCTTCGAGCTCGCCGAGCGTGCTGGCGATGCGCTCGCCCGCGATGCGCGCGGCTTCTGCCTGCTCGCGCACCTGCGCCAAACGAACCTTGCGCTCCGTCACGAGCGCGGCTTGGGCGGCGACTTGCTCGCGCCAAGACGTCGCGGTCGCCTCCGAGCGGGCCAGCGAATGCTGGAGATGCTCGAGCTCCGCGTGCACCGTGTCGAGCTCCGTGCGCGAGCCCGATTCTGCACCAGTCGCGGCTTCGAGCGAGCGCTCGATTTCCGCTAGCTCGAGGTCGAGCGCGTCCAACCGATTCTCGGCGCGTTCGATCTCTGCTGCAGTGCGCGCGAGATCCTTCTCGGCCGTGACGTGGGCGAGCTCGCCTTGATGTGCTTCTTGACGTGCGCGATCGAGCGAGGTGCTGACCTCGGTGATGCGCGCGCGAAGTGCGTTGTGCTCGGAGCTCAGTTTCTCGTAGTCTTTTTCCAGTCGCTCGACATCACCCGTCAGGGTTAGCATCTCGCGCTTCTGGTCGAGCATTGCCGAGGCGACATCGTCGCCGGTGCCGCCGCTCACGATGCCGTCTGGGTGAGCCACGGTGCCGTCGAGAGCGACGGCGGTGACTCCCGGGTAGCGCCTGGCGACGGCGACGGCGTCGGCCGCGTCACTTACCAGAACCGCTTCACCGACCAGCGCTCGCACGAGCGCCTCATCCGCCTCGGCATAGCCGAGCGAGTCGGCCAGACGTCCAAGTACGGCGGAATCAGTCTGCCATGAGCCTCGGTCGCCCCCAGCTACGTAGGGCGGTCGCGCGGCAATCACGTCGGCACGACCCCGCTCGCCCTGCCGGAGCTCACTCAAGAGATCCACTTGGGCCACGGAATCAGCGACGACGACGCATGATAGCCGCGAGCCGAGCAAGCCTGCGACGGCGAGCGTCAAGCGCTCTGGAGTCTGAATCCGATCGGCGACCATGCCGAGCACGCGGGGATCGCCCTTCTTCGAGAGCAACGCGCGCGCGCCACCACCCACGCCCTCCAAACGACGATGCAGATCCTCGAGCGCGCGCAGACGATTGCGCTTCAAGCCGAGCTCATTTTTGACTGAATCGACACCGCGCTCGCTCTCCAACGTGCGCCCGCGTAGCCCTTCGAGCTCCCGCTCGAGCTCGCTGCGCTCGCTCTGCGTGAGTCGCTTGCCTTCGGCCAGCTCCGCAACGCTGCGTTCGAGTGCTTGCTTGCGCGCCAAGCAATCCGAGAGCTCGCCGGTCAGCTTGTCCCGTTCGGCGGCCAGACGATCGTTGCGCAAGCGCGCTTCGACCAAACGCTGAGCGATGCCGTCGAGGCGCGCCTCTGCTGCTGCGGAGCGCGCCGTCAGGTCGCCGGCTTGACGGCGAAGCGTGTGCACTTCTTCGCTAGCTTGTGCTTCTTGCGCCTGAAGCTCGCTCAGCGCTTCGATTTCCGCGAGCGCGTCGGCTTCACGCGAGCGCTCGTCGCCGGACAGCTCGGCTACCCGCGCGGCGAGCGCTTCACGTTCGCTGCGCAGACCGTTGCTGCGCACCTCGTTGATCTCGAGCTCGGTCTGCACCGC
>DATHOI010000666.1:0-12521 GCA_035485095.1 Polyangiaceae bacterium
GCAGGCCCGAGGCGAGCGCGAAGACCGAGCCCGCTCGATACGCCCCAGCGCGCATTTGTTCGGCGCGCGCGCTCTTCAGTAAGGTCGTTTCACGTTCCGAGCTCGGACCTGCGCTCGGCGGAATGCGCGGCCCGCCACACGTGCGACACCGCCAGTAGAGGGTCGGGCTTCGTTCTACGTCGCTGAGTGCGAGGCACAACGGACAGCGGTAGGCCTCACCGAAAACGGCGCCACATTTGTCGCATCGACCCAGGCTGTCGAGCGGACCACCGCATGCGGCACAAGCGTGCGGCGGCGCGGATTCGACGGCACTGGGTGTGATCACGCGCTGGGCTCCTATCGCGGCTGGTTCACGTTGTCCAACGTAGCTAATTCGGGGCCCGAAACCGCGTTCATGCGCCCAAAAAGCTCGTCCAAAACTCGGTATGTCAGGCCCCAGACCACATGCCCGGCGATGTCCCAAGCAGGGAATTTCAGAGTCTGCTCGCCGCGCGCAAAGTCGAAGCTCGTTCGTTGTTCACCGGCGCAAAGCGGCGCGATAGGCACCCAGAGTGCCTGTTTTACTTCGGCGCTCAGCACGAGCGGCGGCCGAGTCTGGAGCAGATAGACGAAGGGGCGGACGGCGATGGGCACCGCGCGCACGGGTGCATGATCCGAGAGCTGGCCTACCCGCTCGGCAACTTTTCGCAGGTCGAGCCCCACTTCTTCGAGAGTTTCACGCTCTGCCGTGGCGCTCAGATCCGCGTCCGACGGGTCGGTGTGGCCGCCCGGCAATGCCATGTGTCCGGACCAAGGGTCGCTCGCGCGAATGGCCCGCTCGATCAAGAGCAGGTCGAGCGTCCCGTCGAGCTCGACGAGGATCACCGCAATGGCCGCTTGCCGTGCGCCCCGCAACGGCACTTCGGCCGGAATATTGGCGAGAGCACGCAGCAAGCGCTCGCGGCTGGGGCTTCCGGACATTGGCTGCAAGTGTAGCCCCGTTGCCGGCGATTCACGCTGGTTTGCGCGAAAAATCTGATAGCCTCCCGCGCGATGAAAGCCGCAAAAACCTCGCTTTCGGCGTTGCTCGGGCTGTGCGTGACGCTGTCCGCAGCCGCCCCCGCGCAGGCCTTCCCCGGATTCCTCGCCTCGAAGAAGTCGACCGATGTGAAGGTCCACTCGACTCAGATGGTGATCATGAAGAAGGGCAACACGACTGCGGTCAGCGTGATGCCCGACTATGAAGGCTCACTCGAGCCGTTCGCGATGGTGCTGGTCGTGCCGGGAGACGTCACGGCCGACCGCGTGACGACGCTCAAGCGTGAGTACGTGGACCGCGTGGACAGCATCAGCGCGCCGCGCTTTCACGAGTACTGGGAGCAGGACCCGTGCGATCCGGGCCCCGTAGAGCAGGAGTGGGAACGCAACATGAAAGCCGACTCCGGCAGCGCCTTTCTGGGCGGCGGGGAGATGCCACAGGGCACGCAGAAAGTGGCCAAGGAGCTGTCGCTCGACGTCGAAGCCAAGAAGAAAGAGGGCGAGTACTCGTTTTCACTTTTGGGCAAGGACGAGCAAGTCTCGGCTTGGCTGAAGAACAAGGGCTACACGGCTCCGGCCAACGCGGATCAAACCGTGGCGCCGTATCTGCAAGCCGGCATGCGCTTGGTCGTGGCGCAGGTCGATCCGAACCGGGTCGAGCTCGTGGGCGGAGACCGCGCGCAGCTTTCACCGATTCGTTTTTGGACCGAAGAGCCATACGACACGATCCCCGACCGCGTTGGGCTGCTCAATGCGCCCGACAAGCAGGAGCTCTTCGTGTACGTGCTCGACCCCGAGCAACGCTACGAGAGCAAGAACTACAATGACCTGTTTCCGCCGACCAACGTCGAGGTCGACTTCGCGGTGAAGGAGCGTATCGGCGAGTTCTACAACGCGCTCGGTGACATCATCGAGGCCAAGACGCCGAATTCGTTTCTACTCGAATATGCATGGCCGAGTGACGGCTGCGGTCAGCCCTGTGCCACCGAGCCGCTGCAGATAGCCGAGCTCTTGAGCCTCGGTGGTGACGTCTTCGAGCAGTCGGTGCCCAAGGACGAAAAGAATCCAAAGCCGCCCGAGCAAACGAAGGAAGAGAAGGACGCGTTCAAAGAGGCGACCAAAGATCTCAAGCCCAAGGAGCGCAAGGACAAGGAAAAGCAGGACAAGGAAGACCGCCAGACGGTGGCGTCGCGACAAGCGCTCGTGGGGCGCCACAAGTATGTCTTGTCGCGCATGCACTATCGCTACGACGACAAATCCTTGCCGAACGATCCCAAGATCGGTCCTGCGAGTGGTCCGGTCGAGGGCGGCGTAGCCACGCCAAAGGGCGCAAAGGGCGAAGCGCCCACGGACGTGAAGCCCGCGAGCGCCAACAAATTTCAGGTCCGATACAACAACTTCCACCCCTGGGTACCGGTGATTCAGTGCCAGAACCCGGAGCGGTACCGTTGGGGTAAGGCGCCGCGCGACTACCGCGGTCTGCGCAAGACTTGGATTGCCGAAGATCTGACGCGCAAGAGCCGCACCCAGATCAAGCCCGCGGAGGTCGTTAAAACGCCGATCCCGTCGCTCGGCTTGATGGGTGTCACGCCCGCGCCTGCAGGCTCGGCGTCTGCCACGGATGCCGGCGCAGACGCCGGCGCGGACGGCGCTAAGTCGAGCGGCAAGTGCGGCTGCAGCGTGCCGGGCGCGCCGGCGTCCAATGCGTTGCTCTCGCTCGCCTCTGCGTTGTCCGCGCTCGCGCTATTTCGTCGTCGACGCCCGCGTTGAGGCGCGGCGTCAGTAACCCACGTCCACGGTGCCGATAGCCGTCTTCGGTGGCACGGGGGTGGGCGCGGCCGCGCTCGGTGCCGGCCACGGCTCGGTGGGCGTTGCAACTTCGGCAGGCGGCCAGTCTGGTTCTGGTGGGCGCGCACGCACGACCGGTTGCGCTGGAACGGGTGTCGGCTGCGCGCTCGCAACGACGCCAACTTGGGTCGGATCCTTGCAGCGGACTAAGAAATTGCCGTCGTGCGGATCGAAAACCGGCGACAGGAAGTAGCCGCGCGGGCACATCTCGCCTGCGATTTGAAAGCAGGCGACTTGCGCGTCCGCGCAATGCACGTGCAATAGCGGCGTGCCGTCGGGTCCGATGATGCGCGTCGCGCCCGCGGGCTCCGCACAATTCGCAATCAGCAGGCTCAGCGCTGCCGGCACGAGCCAACCCAGGTACGCCGCTCGAGTCATTGACCGACTAGCGTATCAGCGTTCGTTCGCGCTCGCCACGCGGGCCACGTCTGGCGCGGATGCGAACGGGTCGGTCACCCAGGCGCGGCCGTGGCTGTGGAAGTAACTGCGCATGAAATCGCGCGCCAGCTCATTGGCTTTGCGTCGCCAGACCGCGCCGTTTTCCAGCATTACGCTGACGATGATCTCGGGCTTCTGACTGGGTGCAAACCCGATGAACCAACTGGTCATGCCTTCGTTGGCCTCGGGCCTCAGCGTGCCGGTTTTCCCCGAAACACGGATGTTGCCCAAATAGGGGTGACCGGTTTCGTCACTAAAGGCGTGGTGGCAGGTGCCGCTTCGCACCGTGACCTCCATCATGCGTCGGATGCGTTCAGCGGTGAGCGGCTTCAGCACACGGCCGACGACCTCGGCCTTGTCGTCTGCCGTGTCGGTCGCTGCCTCGGTGACGCGAATTTTCGTGGCCTCGCCGCCGTGCGCGATCACGCTCGCCAAATAGGCGCCGCCCAACGGCGATAGCGTGCTGCCCTGAAAACCCGCAGCGGTGCGTGCAAAGTCGAGATCGCCGTAGGGCACTTCGAGCGTGCCCATTTTCACATCGAGCTCGAACGGCACGCTGCCGTTGAAGCCGAGAGCTTGGGCGGTGTCGATTAGATCGCTGCGCAATAGCCGATGCGTCGCGAGCTGTGCGAACACCGCATTCTTACTGTAACCGATGGCATATTGGAATGGCGAGCACTCCGTCGCATCGCCGCGCGGTGGGTCGAGGTGGCGTCGCTCGATGCCGTGCGTGCCGCCCGAAATGCACACGGTCTCCCTCGGGCTGAGCGTCGTCGTCTCGAAGAGCGCCGCGGTGGTCACCAGCTTGAATACACTCGCAGCCGGCACGCGGGCGGTCGACAGTACGTGATGGTGATGTCCGTCCCGCGCGCTCTCGGCCCATGCCAGCACTTTGCCGGTGTGTGCGTCGATCACGACCATGCCGCCGCGCACCGCGTTGGCCGAGTCCAAGACCTTCAGCGCGACTTGCTGCAGCTCGACGTCCAGCGTGAGCTCGGCGTCGGTGCCGGCCGCCGTCGAGGCCACGAAACGCGAGCCGCGCTGAACGACGTGATCCAGGTCAAGCGCTGGGCGTGGCTCGGCCGCACCTGAGCTTGCCGGAACAGCCGCCCAACAGGCGGCTAGTAGCAGCGCGCTCGCGGCGCGGGATCGAGCCCAGCTCATCCTGTTCGACCTATCTGGCCTCGCCGATTCGGCCAAGGTTTCGGCGTTAGCCCACGCAAAGAACCGCTATTGCGGCGCACTTCGATAAGTCAAATGTAAGATAGTTGGTTACCTAAAACCACATTGGCGTACAATTCGGTACAGCTGGAGGATCTGCCATGGATCGACGAGTTGGCCTCAGAACTAGAACCGACTTTCGCGTGATCGCGGAGCGCGGGCCTTTGTCTTCGAGCTACCGCGGCATCGAGGTCTCGCCCACCGGCATCGTGCTCGATCGCGGGCGGCTGATCACCGAGCTCGATTCGCCGTTGTTGATGAAGCTCGAGCTGCGCCTGCCCGAGTACCTGAAGCCGGTGCGTGCTTTGGCTCGCCCAATCTGGTCGTTCGGCACACAGCAGGCGTTCAAGTTCGTGCGTATTGCGGATGTCGACCGTTTGATTTTGGCCGAGCACCTCGACTTCATGAGTCTGCGCGGCGTGGCCCTGAACTGAGGAATTTCAAGACTATGTCACTGCCCCACCGAATCAAGAAAATCTGGGCCGTCTTGCGTCAACCAGGGGCACTGCGCGTGCTGTATCAAGGGGTCACGCTCGCGCCGCGCTTGCTGGTGAACTTGGCGTCGGTTGCTGCCGTCACGGGGCTGCTCGTGGCGTGCGTTCCGGCGACTCAGTACGAAGAAGCCAAGTCGGCGAGTGAGGTCGAGCTCGCAGGCCGTCAGCGCGCCGAGGCTGATCTCGTCGCGACGCGCGCCAAGCTCGACGCGGCCAATGCAGAGCTCGCTGAACGCGACACGAAGCTCGCCGCGAGCGAAGAATCGGCCTCGGAGACGAAGCTCGAAAACAGCGTCGCGCTGAAAGAGCGCGACGAGGCTACCGGCTTGGTCGACCAATTGCGCGGCGAGCTCGGGCGAGTCGGTGATGATCTGCGTTCGTATGCGCAGCAAAAGGCCGACCTCGAAAAATCCCTCCAAGCCGCGGAAGCGCGCAAAAAAGAGCTCGAGCAGAGCGATGCGCGCACGGTCGCCGTGGCGCGGCTCACGCGTGACCTGACCTCCGCGCTCGGTGACCGCGTGCTGAGCGGCGACATGACGATCGACGTCGTGAACGGCAAGGTCACGCTCAGCGCGCCGAGCGAGCTGTGGTTCAAGGACGACGCCAGCTTGACTCCGGATGCCGATGCGCTGCTCGCCGGCATCGCGCGGGTGCTCGCCGTGCACACCGACACCTCGGTCGAGCTCGCTTCACTCGGTATGGCCGAGCTCGGTGAGCAACGCGCTCGGGCGCTGAGCGCCGCACTGGGCGCGAAGGGAGTAACTGCTGCGCGCATCCAAAGCGCCACCGCCGAGCCAGCCGCTGACCCGAGCGCCCCGGCTCAGGATAGCGCGGCGTCCAAGGTTCAATTCTCGTTCAGCCCGAGCTGAGGCGGGGCTGCGAGTCGAAGCTGACTTCCAGATCTAGCGCGACCTCGGGGTCACGCCCGCGCGGCGCTGCGACTGCGTGAAACTTCGGGTCGGCGCGCAGCGCGTCGTACACGGCGGCCACGAGCTGTGGACGCACGGAGCGTTGAAAGCGTTCGTGCCAGGCGAAGCCGTCATCATCACCGGTGTAGTCGTCGCCAAAATCTGCCGACAGGTGCAAGCTGATGCTGAACGTCTTCTCCTCCCGGTGCGTCACAGGCTAAATGTCACTTTCGCGGGCCAACTGCCGGGTGAAGGCAAGGACGCGCCCTTCAGCGCGCTGACCAAACAGTCCACGTCTGATTCGCCTGCTTCGTCTGGCGGCGTGACGCCGGCTGCCATCACGGAGCCGTCGGTGCCCACGTACAGCGTGGCCTCGAACGCGCCGCTAGTGCCTTGTTTGCAGGCCGAAACCTTCTTCGACAGCTTGGAGATCACGTCCGTGACGCGGTCGCCGTCCCAGGTCGTTGGGGCGCGCACGTCATTGGGTGGATCGAAGTCGAACGATTTGCGCGCCAGGCCGTGCTGACCACCGACCGGCTTAGGCCAACGTTTGCTGCGCAGCGTGTCGAGCATGCACTTCTCTGTCTCGCGATCGCCGATGGTCGACTTTTCGAGGTGCGCGTGGTCGACCTTGCCGTGCGTGTCGATCTTCACGAAAAAGCTGACCGAGCCGCCGAGAAATTCGACGCGCTTGGCGCCGTCGTCGATGCAACGCTGGAAGTCCGAGAGCGCGCTCTGGAATGTCTTGTCGACCTTCTCTTCATTGAGACCGCCGATCTCGGCCGACATGGACACACCGCTCGGCTTGTCCTCTTCGGGCTCGGCGACGGGCTCCGGTGCCTTCGGCGGCGGCTCGCTGCCGCCGCAGGCATGGCACGCGGCGATGGCGAGCGCGGTACAGACGAAGCGAAGGAACGGCGGGACCCGGAACGAATTGGACATCGGCCGCGTAGCAGTAGCGCGAAGCACGATGCAGAACAACGGCACTGGGCGTCGAATAAAAAGGGGCTTTTTACGCTTCAGCTCGAGTGAAAATTTGCGACTGGGCGCACGCGCTCCCGCTCCTAGGCCCTCGCGCGGGCTCAGGGCTGCCGCGTTTCGACGCTGAGCTGCAACACGCCGGCAATTTCAGTGAGCCGCGCCTGCAGCGCTGGCTTGGGTCGAACTGCGACGCCGAGCTCGGCTTCCTGCAGCATTTCCACGTCGAATACATTGTCGCCAAAGCTGGCGAGCCAGCGGACAGGGCCCAAAAGCGCGCGCCCTGCCGCGACCTTGCCGGCTGCGTACGGCACGGCGCCGGACATCGCGCTCGTGATCACGCCGTCGACCACGTTCGGAGTGCTGGCCGCGATATCCGAGGCGGCGAAGCCCCACACGCGCGTGGCTTGTTCGACGGTGACGCGCGGTGACGCGGAGATGACGACCGTGCGGATACTCCGCGCGCGAGCAAACTCCAAGATCGGACGGAGCTCTTCGTGCAAGCGGTCGGCGTGTTTGCTTTCATGCAGGGCCTCGAGCGCGAGCTCGCGCATCTCGGTCAGAGAATGACCGGCGTAGCACCAGGTCATCAGCTCGCACATGTCGCGCTCCGGATAGCGGCCTGCGACGTAGGCGTCGAACAAGTGCTTGGCGGTGTCGTTGACGTCCGAGAACGTCTCGAAGCCGCGCTGGCGTGCCTCATGCTCGAGCGCGCCGCGCGCCGGTTCGCGCAGGCGGCCGCGCGCGACCGCAAAGCGAAACACGTCGTCGCCCACGTCACCCGACCAGAGTGTGCCGTCCGCGTCGAACGCAATGGCGCAAGGCTCGCCGAGTCGCCGCTCGAGCTCGGAGACGAGCTGTGTCGCGCTGATCACAGGAGTCGTCACGGGCGGTCCTTCCACCAGGCTTCGGCCATGGCCAGATCTTGACCAGTGTCGATCTCCATGTAGCCGCCTTTCGTGTCTTCGCGCTGCATGACCGCGCCGGCTTCCAGCATCTCCTGCAATAGATCGAGGAGATACGCTTTTTGGAAGCTGCGCCCTTCGCGGAATAGCCCGCCCCCGTAGCTCTTTTGCGCGCGATCGAAGGCGTCGATGAAGACGCGCGCGCCGTCGGGGCTGAGCTTCATCACGCCGATGAACTCACCTTGTGCGGCCTCGCTCGGAATCGTGCGGCTGATCTCCAGCACGCGCGGGCCGTCGGCGCGCAGCTTTTCCGCATCGGTTTCCGGGTGCTGGGTGCGGCCGAGGTAGCGCCGACGCCACGCCGTATCGCAGCCGAGGCTGATGTCGGCGCTCGACCGGGCGAGTTGCTGAACGATGGCTCCGTCATAAACGATGTCGGCGTAGGTCGACAGAAAGCCATCTGTCAGATGTTCGCGCGCGTACAGCAGGGACAACAGGATATTGTTATTTTGCCAGTCATCGTTGCGCACGAACGTAAATTCCGGATAGCGCGCGCGCAGCACACCTTCAGCGTAGCCGCACACGCAGACCACGTCTTTGCGCGCGAAGCCGGCGCTGCCCAATGCCTCGAGGATCCAATCCAGCATCGGACGACCCATGACCGGGACCAGGGTCTTCGGAATGTCGTCGGTGTTGTGCCCGAGGCGGCTGCCTCGACCAGCTGCGATCAAGATGGGGCGCACGGGGCGAGCTTAGCGGGTTCCCTTCGAAGCGGGGAGTCGGCGCAGGCTGAGGCCGCGGCGAGGCCAATTCGTGCGAAAAATCCGGGTTCGACCCCCCGCCTTCGAACCGGAAAGCAGGGGCGTCCCGAAAGCGTGCGGCTCACTCCTCGCGTAGCTTCGCCAGCACGTTCAAATCCTCGAGCGTGGAGACGTCGCCCTTGGTTTCTTTGCCAGACGCGACGTCCTTCAGCAGGCGGCGCATGATTTTGCCGCTGCGCGTCTTGGGCAGGCTTTCGGCGAAGCGCACCGAATCAGGGCGCGCGAATTTGCCGATTTCATTGCCGACGTGCTCAGCGAGCACTTTCTTCATCTCTGGCGACGCGGCGTGGTTGGGCTTCAGCGTGACGAACACCACCAGCGCTTGGCCCTTCAGATCATCGGGGCGGCCGACGGCGGCAGCTTCGGCGACCGCGGGGTGCGCGACCAACGCGCTTTCGATCTCTGCGGTGCCGATGCGGTGTCCGGAGACGTTGAGCACGTCGTCGATGCGACCGACGACGTGAAAATAGCCGTCCTTGTCTTCTCGCGCGCCGTCACCCGTGAAGTAGAAGCCTGGGATTTCGGTCCAATATTGTTGCTTGTAGCGTTCGTCATCGCCCCAAATCGTGCGCAGCATGCTGGGCCATGGCTTCTTGAGCACCAAGAGCCCGCCCTCACCGGCGGGGACTTTCTGGCCTTCTTGCGTGACGACCTCGGGCACCACGCCGAAGAAGGGCAGGCCGGTCGCGCCGGGCTTCGTGACATGCGCGCCGGGCAGGGTGGTGAGCATGATGGCGCCGGTTTCGGTCTGCCACCAAGTGTCGACGATCGGGCAGCGGTTCTTGCCCACGTGCTCGCGGTACCACATCCACGCTTCCGGGTTGATCGGCTCACCGACACTACCCAAAAGACGGAGACTCGATAGGTCCGACTTGGCTGGCCACTCATTGCCTTGGCGAATGAAGGCGCGGATGGCGGTCGGTGCGGTGTACAGCACCGTCACCTTGTGTTTCTCGATCACTTGCCAGAACCGGCCCCAATCCGGCTGATTTGGCGCGCCCTCATACAGCAGGCAAGTGGCGCCGTTGGAGAGTGGCCCGTACACGAGGTAGCTGTGACCAGTGATCCAGCCGACGTCGGCGGTGCACCAGTAAATGTCGTTGTCTTGCAGATCGAAGACGTACTTGGTGGTCAAGTGCGTGCCGGCCAGATACCCCGCGGTGGTGTGCAGCACGCCCTTGGGCTTACCGGTCGAGCCCGAGGTGTACAGGATGAAGAGCGGGTGCTCGCCGTCCACGATTTCGGCGCCGCCGTCGGCCGGGTTCGCAGCCTTCACGGCCTCGTACCAGTCGATGTCGCGGCCAGGCTTGAGCGTGGTTTCTGCTAGCTTGCCGAGCCGCGAGAAAACCACGACTTTTTCGACCGATTTCGTGCCTTCGACGGCGCGGTCCACGGTCGCTTTGAGCGGCACGACGTTACCGCGGCGGAGCGCGCCGTCTTGCGTGAGCACGACCTTTGCGCCGCAGTCGTTGATGCGATCGCGCAGTGACTCGGCGGCGAACCCACCGAACACGACCGTGTGCGGCGCGCCGATGCGCGCGCAAGCCAACATGCCGACCACGACCTCGGGCACCATGCCCATGTAGATCGCGACGCGGTCGCCCTTTTGTACTCCGAGCTTGCGCAGCGCTGCCGCGAACGCGACCACCTTCTCGTGCAAGTCTCCGTATGTCCACGTCACCGATTCGCCGGGCTCGCTCTCCCAAATGATGGCGGCCTTGTTCTTATTGGCCGTCTTCAGGTGGCGGTCGAGGCAGCTCTCACTTGCGTTGAGCTGTGCGCCGACGAACCACTTGGAATGCGGGAGCTCCCACTCACAGAGCGCCGACCATGGTTTTCGAAACACGAGCTCGGAGGTCTCGCGCTTCCAAAACGTGTCCGGTGACTCGATGCTCTCTTTGTACAGCTCGTCGTATTTTGCACGCGACGCGATGCGGGACTTTGCGACGAACTCGGGGCTCGGGTCGAAGGTCCGATTTTCCGCGGAATACGTCTCGATGGAGTTGGTTTCGGTCATCGCTGGCCCTCTGTCTTGTCTTTGAGAAACTGCGCCAAGCTGCGCGTTTCGCAGCAGAATCGTGAGTCAGTATGCGGGGCGAGTAAAGTGGGCACATGCCGAAACTTATCGATTCGGTGTTCATAAATATCGAGAACATCCGACATTCGCGGGGCGAAATGTCGCTAGAACACCGAAAAACGCGCTTGGGTCGCAGCGCGCCGGGTGGCTACCAGAAGCTGTAGCCGCCGTGCAAGGCCAAGCCGATGAGCGGCAAGGTGCTGTTCGATTTGAACGCGACGGTTTGCGCGTCGCCCGTGTCGAGCTTCTGCTTGTCGAAGCTCGAGGCGCCATCGATCAACGTGACCACTTCAGCGCCGAGCAGAAAATGACCGAGGCTCCACTGCAAGCCGAGCTCGAGCGAAAAGTACGGATCGTAACCGCTGGCAGTGCCGCCGGTGAGCATCGCGTCGCCGTTGACTGCATCCAGAGCGAGTCGGTGGTGCACCACACCGGCGCCGATGGTCGACGAGAAGCGGAGCGTCTTGCCAGTCGTCATCAGGCGCAGGTTGGGCCCGAAGCGAACCGCGGCGAGCGAATATTTCCGGGGCGTGCTCGAGGTGCTCGACGTCGCGTCGTCGACGTTCAGCTTACCGAAGTCGAGCATCAATTCTGCGGCGACGGGAGCCCAGATGCGGTAGCCCGCACGCAAGCCGAGCGTGCCCATCGTGCCGCTCGAGCTGGTGCTGGTGAGATCGAGCGGATGTTGACCCAAGCCGAGCACGCCCAACGTGAGGAGCCCGTAGTAGCCCTTCATTACTCGGCTTTGCGGGGGAGCCGGCAATACACCGGGTTTCGTGGGCGGGGCTTCGGCTGCGCCGGCGATGTGAGGCCCGAGCTCCGCGTGCACGTCGAGCGTGGCACCCAGGGCCACCGTCACCGTCGTCTCGAAGCTTTCGTAGCCTTCGCGGAAGACTTGCACGAGGTGATCGGTGTCGGGTTTGACTCCGCCGTGCCAGTCGTGAAAGGCGCGCGTTGTGCCGTCGATGGCAATTGCGGCACGCGGGTCGCTCGCGACGATGTTCAGAAAGCCATCCGTCGCTTTGAGCTTCATCTCCACGGGCAGCTTTTTCTGTCCCGACGCGACGCTCACCACGCGCACGAGCCGAGCAAAGCCGGGCTCATCGGCGACGATGGTGTGCTCGCCGACGTTCACGTCGACCCCGGTTCGGAGCTCGCTGAGCGGTACCGCGTGACCGTCGATGGTGACTTTCGCGTCGCTCGGTTCGACAGCAACGACGATCGACCCGACCAAGCCGTTGAGCTCCGTGATCGCGTCGCGGACGGCTTTCTGCTCGCCTTCGCTCAGCTCGGCTGAATGCAGCTCGAGCAATTGCTCGAGCGTGCTTGCAGCCTCGCGATACCTAAAAAGGGCCTTCTGGCACAGCGCCACGTTTTGCAGCGAGCCAGGTCCGGGCTTCGCCGCGTAGGCCGCCTCGAATTCGGCGAGCGCGCCGGGATAGTTCGTGTCCTGATACAGTCGAATGCCGATCTTGAAATGGCGGCGAGCCTCTGCGGTCGCGTCCGGCACGCTCGTAGCCTGTGCACCAGCGGTCGGTGCGCTCGTGCTGGACGTGTCTGCGCGCAACGGCAGCGGTAGCAGCGCGCTGAGCGAGCCCAAGCAGAGGGCGAGTAGAGCGCGAAAGCGCATGAGACCTCGGCCTATCACACCTGCGCGAAAAACGCGCGAAGAGCCCGCGGCTATGGCTCCTTGGTGCTGAGTTGCAGGCCGCCAGCGACGTGCGCGCTCGGCCGCGGCACGGCCGGGCGACGCGGCTTTTCTGCGCTTGGCGGGTGTGTCGGCGGCGCAGGTTCCGGTGCCGTCGCACTCGTTG